>JAKVPA010000004.1 GCA_022482495.1 Sphaerochaeta sp.
ACCAATGAAGAGAGAGAATGATAGAGACGTAATGGATCATTCCATCACCGGAGTTCCTGATGATTGCATTCCTTTGTGGACAGGGGAGAAGCGATCATCCTCAGGAAGGTCTGGTTATCATTTCTCCGGAGAATTTCGATGTGAAGAACAGCTGGTTGTCTTTGCACATTGCGATATATCGTCATGATTGTGGTCCGTTTATCTTCAATACGAAACACTTTCCGGAGGGGAAAGGGAAAACGCAACGAATTGTGGGAAGTGGGGATGTGCAACTCTTGACAGATTACTAAACCTGTAATAGTCTTCTAATTGAAACTTGATTGCAATAAGGATGATTCAGACGTGAAACGGAATACGGTACAGCGGCAAATCATTTTGGAAACTGTGCAGAAACTTGGGAACCATCCAACAGTTGACGAAGTGTATATGGAAGTGCATCAGAAACATCCGACGATCAGCAAAGTGACGGTGTATCGCGATCTCAGGCAACTCTCCGATGATCACGCGATCCAGCAGGTGTTGCTGCCTGGCGATCTTGAACGATACGACACCCGGGTCGACCACCACTACCACTTCAAGTGCAAGGAGTGTGGCGCCCTGTTCGATGTGGACATCGATGACGTGGGTGACATGGACAAGGAGGTGCGGGAGAAATACGGCTTTGAGGTCGACACACATGATGTGGTGTTCCACGGTGTCTGTCCCGCGTGCCAGCAGAAAAAGAAAAAGTCGGGATGAAAGGAGGAAACGGGCGTGCAATGGTTTGGATTGCTGGTCGGTGTGTGCACATTCCTCATTATCGGAGTGTTCCATCCGATCGTCATCAAAGCGGAATACTATTTTGGAAAAGAATGTTGGCCGGTGTTCTTGGTAACCGGCCTGATCTGCGCTGTCGGCGCGGTGTTTATCAAGGAACTGTGGATCTCCGCCCTGGTGGCGGTATTGGGCTTTACGTTGCTGTGGAGCATCCGGGAACTGTTTGAACAGGAAGAACGGGTTCAAAAAGGCTGGTTCCCGGCAAATCCGAAACGGAAAACCACAGGAAACAAACGAGTCACACATGCGGATTATTCCGCAAATCGTTGATCATAGGAGGTCAAACATGGTTGAACAGTCAAGATGTCCGGTAACGGGTCACATGGGCTCTAGCAGACCGGATTTCACGGAAGGAACCAAAAACAAGGATTGGTGGCCAGATAAGCTGGATCTCGGCATTCTGCGCCAGAATTCCGAGTTGAGCAATCCGATGGGCAAGGACTTCAACTATATTGAAGCCTTCAAGACCCTTGATCTGGAAGCGGTGAAGAAAGATATCTTCAAGTTGATGAAGGATTCCCAGTCTTGGTGGCCGGCTGACTACGGCAACTATGGTCCGCTGTTTATCAGAATGGCGTGGCACAGCGCCGGGACGTACCGCACCATCGATGGTCGCGGTGGGGCGCGTGATGGCACACAGCGGTTCGCGCCACTGAACAGCTGGCCTGACAACGTCAACCTGGACAAGGCGAGACGGCTCCTTTGGCCGATCAAGAAGAAATACGGCCGCAAGATTTCCTGGGCAGATCTGATGATCCTTGCAGGCAACTGCGCCATCGAGTCGATGGGCTGTCCGTTGATCGGTTTCGCAGGTGGTCGTGAAGACGTATGGGAACCGCAGGAAGATGTGTACTGGGGCTCTGAGAAACAGTGGCTTGCCACCAGCGACAAACCGGATGCCCGGTATTCCGGCAACCGGAAACTGGACAATCCGTTGGCCGCCGTACAGATGGGCTTGATCTACGTCAACCCGGAAGGTCCGGATGGGCAGCCGATGCCGGCAGAAGCGGCCAAAGACATCCGTGAGACGTTCGCCCGTATGGCGATGAACGCCGAGGAAACCGTCGCCTTGATCGCCGGCGGACACACGTTCGGTAAAGCTCACGGCGCCGCGCCTGCGACGCACGTCGGACCGGAACCGGAAGGGGCTCCCATCGAGCAGATGGGCTTGGGCTGGAAGAGCAACTATGGCAGCGGCCATGGGGATGATACCATCGGCAGCGGCATTGAAGGAGCCTGGAAACCCAATCCGACCACCTGGGACATGGGGTACCTCAAGGTACTGTTCAAGTACGAGTGGGAGTTGACCAAGAGTCCCGCCGGCGCGTACATCTGGCTGGCCATGAATGTGGATGACGAGGATATGGTGGTGGATGCGCAGGATCCCACCAAGAAGCATCGTCCGATGATGACCACCGCCGACCTGGCGCTGAAGTTCGATCCCGCCTATGCGAAGATCGCCAAAGGTTTCGCCGCTGATCCGGTGAAGTTCCATGACGCGTTCGCCAAAGCGTGGTTCAAGCTGACCCATCGTGATATGGGACCGGTGACCACCTATTTCGGTCCGGAAGTTCCCAAGGAAGAGTTCCTGTGGCAGGATCCCATCCCCAAGCAGACGGGCTATCTGATCAACGCAGCGGACATCAAGGAACTGAAGAAGACCATTGCGGCTTCTGGACTTACTGTAGCGCAACTGGTCAGCACCGCCTGGGCGAGCGCCGCGACGTTCCGTGGTTCTGATCGCAGAGGTGGCGCCAACGGCGCACGGATCCGGCTGGAACCGCAGATCTCCTGGGAAGTGAACCAACCCGCCAAGCTGAAGGTCGTCCTGAAGAAGTACGAAGAGATCCAGAAGGCGTTCAACGTCAACGGGAAGTTCGTATCGTTGGCCGATCTGATCGTCCTCGGTGGGGCGACAGGCATCGAGATGGCCGCCAAGAAAGCGGGCGTCGAAGTGACGGTTCCGTTTGAACCGGGAAGAATGGATGCCTCTCAGGAAGAGACGGATGTCCACGCCATGCAGGTGTTGGAACCGGTGTATGACGGATTCCGCAACTACCTGCAGAGGGAATTCACTTCTCGTCCGGAAGCGCTTCTGGTCGACAAGGCACAGCTGTTGACGCTGACGGCTCCGGAGATGACGGTGCTGATTGGTGGACTGCGTGTGCTGGGCGCCAACTACGGCGGGTCGAAGAACGGCGTGTTCACCGACAAGCCGGAGACGCTTACCAACGATTTCTTCACCAACCTGTTGGATATGGGTACGGAGTGGAAACCGACCGACGACAAGGACGTGTACAAAGGGTTTGACCGGAAGACCGGCAAAGAGAAATGGACGGCGACCCGGGTGGATTTGATCTTCGGATCCAATTCGGAACTCAGGGCCATCTCGGAAGTGTACGCGAGTGAAGACGCCAAGGAGAAATTCCACAACGACTTCATCGCGGCATGGAACAAGGTGATGAACGCCGACCGTTTCGACCTGAGCAGGTAACCAACGTTTCAGATTGCGTATCCGGGGGAGCGATTCCCCCGGATTTTTTTCTGGTTTCAGAATGAGTCTTTTTGATTACCCCCGCATCTTTCTCCGGAACACCACAATGGCGGCAAGGTAACATGTCACGGCGTAGGCGGACACGATGCCCAGGTGGGGGAGCATGGCTGGGATGGAGCCGGAGAGGGCATCTTTGGCGGCTTCGGCGGCATGGAAGAACGGCAGGATGTGGGAGATGGTCCGAAACGCGCCGCCGATCAAATCCAATGGGATCCAGACGCCGGAAAGCCAACCGACCAGGTTGGTCAACAGCGCCCCGCAGATTCCCCCGACACCGGTTTCCTGCAGCACGCTCCCACAGATCAACCCGATACCGACGAACATCAGGGCGATGGGGATCAAGACCACAAGGGCAAGGAGGGTATGGGAGGTGAAGGGGAGCCCGGAAAAGGAAGCGGCGGTGAAGGTGAGCACCGTCTGAAGCATCCCGATGGCCAGCATGGGGAGTGTGTATCCTCCGATGAAGTCCGACGGACGCATCGGGGAGGCGAACAGCCGCATCAGGAACGCGTTGTTCCGGTCTTTGGCAAGGAGCATCCCGCAAAACAACGACAGGAACACCGTTCCGAACATCGCCACCCCGGGGGTGACGTTCTGGACTTCGAACATCGTGTTCTGGGCGCTTTCCGGAATGGCTCGGTTGATCAGAAGAAACAGGAACAACAACACGAGCGGGAAGCCCAGGCAGAAGAACAGATTGACCGGATCCCGGAGAATCTCCTGTGCGTTTCTTCGGGAAAAAAGCAATGTTTTTCTCATTTGGTGCCTCCCGCAATGGCGATGAACGCCTCTTCCAATGTATGGGTATGGGTTTGTGCTTCCAATTCCTTGCTGGTCCCCTCGGCAAGCATGGCTCCATGCGCCATGATGCCGATCCGATCGGCCAACGCCTCCACCTCCTCCATGGAATGGGAGGTGAGGATGATCGTCACGTTGCCTTTCAGAACGCGGATCGCATCCCACAACGCCCGACGGGCCAGGACATCCAACCCTAACGTCGGTTCATCCAGAAACAGGATTCGGGGCTCGGTGATCAACGCCATGGCCAGGCTGAGTCGTCGTTGGGTGCCTCCGGAGAGGGCCTTTGCTTTCCGTGTACGATTGTCCTCCAGAGAGAAACGGGTGATCATCTCCTGGGTGTGCGCGTTTGCTTCGTTGGAGGATTGTCCATACAGTCCTGCCATCAACCGAAGGTTCTCCTCAACGGAGAGATTCGGGGCGACGGCCGTCTCCTGCGGGGAGAGGTTGATCTCCCGTTTGATGGGCATACGGTCCCCCAGAATGCTGTGCCCCAGAAGCACCGCATCCCCGGATGTCGGTTTGGTGAGGCAGCAGAGCATCTTGATGGTCGTTGTCTTTCCGGCTCCGTTGACACCCAGCAAGCCGAATATCTCACCCTCTTTGACAGAGAGGTCCAGATGATCCACCGCGGTGAGGTCCCCGTACCGTTTGGTCAGCTGGTTCGTCTGGATGGCGATCATGAAGGGTCTTCTTCTGGCGCACCCGTCCCGAATATCCGGGTCATGAACTGGGTCAACGTGTTTTTCGGAGGGATGGCCAGCCCCCGGTGGATGTCCCCCAGAAGCACCAACGTGTCCCCCGGCTGGATGTCAAACAGATCCCGGGCTTCCTTGGGGATGACCAGCTGCCCTTTCTCCCCGACCTTCACCGTCCATGCGTATTTCCCTTCCGGTCCTTTGCGTCCTTTCATCTGTCGTCTCCTTGGAAGAAAAGTATGAAAAATATGATTAGTATTACTTTTCTTTCTTTGGAGGTCAAGGGGGAGGTCTGGGATTGGGAAGGCAAGTACTGTCGCTTTGCGAATGTAACCGTTTACATTGGAAAAAGATGCGTGGGGAGGAACAGGTATACACAATTTGCATGGTTCTCTCATAGGTTTCTTACATGTTTGGGCTATGTTCTCCTTGAAGCCGGCAGGGAACACCACCCTGCGGCAGGGGGGATAGGATGTATACGGTTACAGGTTTTACCCAAGGAAGCGCCAGGAAATGACCCATACCATCAGGGATATCGCGCGTCTTTCCGGCTTTTCCACCGCAACGGTTTCCCGGGCGTTCTCCGCGCCACAGAGGGTCAGTGAGACGACCCGCAAGCGGGTGCAGGAAGTGGCTGAGACCTTGGACTACCAACCCAATGCCATCGCCCGTTCGATGGCTCTCCAGCGGACGGAGAAGATCGCGTTTTTGATCTGCAAGAAACGCTCCTCCATTCTGGATGAATTCTACGCGGGTGTCTGCGAAGGCATCATGCAGGAAACGAATCTTTCCGATTATCAACTCCTGGTGTCCACCGCTGAGGATTGGGCCGTGGCCAAACGCAAGCAGGTCGATGGCGTGATCCTCGGCGGGAACGCCTCCTTGGATTTGATCTCCGAATTCCGGAGCCAGAACGTCAAGATCGTGCTGGCCAACCACGAGGTGCCCGGTCTGGAGCTTCCCTGTGTGGTCTCCGACGAGGAGGGCGGGGTTCGCTCCGCCCTGGAGTATTTGATCGCCAAGGGGCATTACAAGATCGGGATGCTGGCAGGCAGGTTCTCCCCATACATCAGTGAGCGGAGGTATGCCGCCTTCCGCAGCGTGATGGAGGAACATGGCCTTTCCCTGGATCCTTCGTTCATCCGGATGGTGGAACCGGACATCGAAAGCGCCACCCGCGCCGCCATGGCGCTGCTTTCCCCCCAGGAACGGCCGACGGCGGTCTTCGGCGCCAATGACGTCATCGCCGCCGGGGTGATCAAAGCGGCCCATCATCTCCACCTCAGGATTCCCCAGGATGTGGCTGTCATCGGTTGCGACGATTCCCGCTTGTGCCGGGTGGTGGAGCCGGAACTCGCCTCCATCCACATCTCCTGCGTCCGGATGGGATCGCTCGCCGCGCGGCAACTGCTTTCCTTGCTTGCCGGGGAACCTGTGCTGCCGCAGCGGACCGTCGTGCCGACCGACCTGTGCATCCGCTCATCGGTATGAAGGGGAGGGAAAGATGAGAAAACGATACGCGTCCACCATCGGAAAAGGAATTGTCTCGGCCCTTCTGCTTGTCGTGGCGCTGTTCCCCATCTTCTGGCTGCTCGGGGTATCCCTTCGTCCGACAGCGGAGTTGAAAGGACACATCACGTTGCTGCCACGCTCGCTTACGATGGCGCATTTCTCTTCATTGTTCGCCCAGAAAGGGTTTGGCACGGCGATCAAGAACAGCGTCGAGACGACGATCAGCGCCACGTTGCTCTCCCTTGCCATCGGGCTTTCCTCCGCCTACGTGCTCTCCCGAAAGCGCTTTCGGTTCGGGCTGAAACGACCTGTCTCGTTCTGGGTGATGCTGGTGCGCATTCTGCCTCCGGTGGCCTTCACCATCCCGCTGTACACGATGTTCGCCCATAGCGGCATGCTGAACACCAAGGTGCCGGTGGTTCTTGCCTGCGTGCTGATCAACATCACGTTGATCATCTGGTACATGATGGGCTTCTTCCAGGATATTCCGGAAGAGATCGAGGAATCGGCACGGATCGACGGGGCGTCGGAATTCGCCACGTTCCTCAGGATCGTCCTGCCGCTGGCAGCCCCCGGGCTGTCCGCCATCGCCATGCTCTCCTTCCTGTACGCATGGAACGAGTACGCCTACAGCGTGGTGTTCGTCCAGTCCCCGAAGAACTACACCGTGCCGTTGGCGCTGGTCGTGCTGAATACGGAGGACAACGTGACCAATTTCGGTTTGGTGTCCGCCGCCGGGGTGATCTCCGTGATCCCGATCACCCTGTTCGTCATCTTCGCCCAGAACTACCTGCTGGATGGCTTGTCCCAGGGCGCGGTGAAGAGTTGAGTGGTTGAAGTAAATTGCCATGGAGGTTCCATGGATATGAGGAGAAATGTATGAAGAGAATCGTGTCGGTACTGCTTTGTGTGCTGCTTGCCGCATCGGTATTTGCCAACGGCGCCAAAGAACAAACGTCTTCCACGACCCCAGAAGTGGAAGGAAAGCGGAAAATGACCATCATTCTGCGCGGTGGAACGTACGGAAAGGTCATTGAGGAGTGCCTGCCGGAGTTCGAGAAGGCCAACAACGTGGAGATCGAGGCGCTGGATCTGAGCTTTGACGACCTGCACAGCAAGATCGCGCTGAATGCCGTCAACAAGGAAGGCGCCTACGACCTGTGCATGGTGGATGGTTCCTGGATGGCTGAGTTCACCGAAAACAATGTGCTGTTGAACCTTTCTGAGGCGGGATATTCGTTCGATGACGACATCATCCCGGCTACCGAGTCGATCTGCAAGGTGGGCGACGACATCTACCTGGCTCCGTACTTCGGCAACGTCACCGTCATGCTGTACAACAAGACTCTGGTCAAGGCCGCCGGGTACAACGGAAGCGACATCAAGACGTGGGACGACGTGGCGAAGATCGCCAAAGCGGCCAACGCCGCCGGCAAGAACGGCTATCTGATCCGTGGCGGCTCGCCGGACAACATCGTCTCCGACTTCCTGCCTGTCCTGCTTGCCAACGGTGGCTGGGTGGTCGACGGGAACAACAAACCGACGGTGGACACCCCGGCGTTCCGCGCCGCCCTGGCCCAGTACATCAGCCTGTACGAGCTGGGCGACACGATGGACAAGGACGACATCGTCGCGCAGATCGACAATGGCAGCGCCGCCCTGGCCGTCGGCTGGCCTGGCTGGTACGTTCCCAGCGCCCAGAGCAACGGAAACTACACCCCGATCCCGTCCCAGCTGACCGCTTCCAGCGCTTCGTACAACACGGCGTTGTACGGTGTGTGGTGCATCGGAGTTCCCAGCAACAGCGCCAACAAGGACCTTGGCGTCAAACTGCTGACGTATCTGATGGACAAGGATGTGCTGCTCGGAACGGTGAAGAACGGTGGAGTTCCCTGCCGGTATTCCAGTCTGACCAACGCCGAAGTCCTGAAGACTTATCCTCAGCTCGCCACGGTGTGCGCCGCTCTGGAGAAGGGTGTGTACCGTCCGGTCATCGCCCAGTGGAATGATTTCACCACCATTTTGGGAACGGAGATGGACAACATCATCAAAGGGACCGAGACGATGGATGTGGGTCTGGCCCGCGCCCAGGCGGAGCTGGAAGATTTGATGGCCCAATGATCGTTTGCTTCCCTGCGGGGGCTCCCGCAGGGAAATTGTCTTTGTAAGGAGAAGGTTTGGTATGCGCTCAATGCGTTCTGGTTGGTTTGCCCGGTTGATGGTGCTCCCTACGCTGGTCGTCCTGCTTGTCCTGACGACCTATCCGTTCCTTTCCACCATCGGGTACAGTTTCACCAATTACTCCTACCTGAAGCGTGCCGCAACGGTGTTCATCGGCCTCCAGAACTATGTGAAGCTGCTCCAGACCCGGTATTTCCAGCTTGCCGTCCGGAATACCGTTGTCTTCACCATCCTCGCCGTGGTTCTTGAGATGGTGCTCGGCATGTTGGTCGCCCTGTTCGTGCGCAGCCTGCGCCGTGGCCAGAAGGTGATGCGGATTCTGCTGTTGTTGCCATACCTTCTGCCCACCACGACGGTCGCCATGATCTGGAAAATGATGCTCTCCCCGAACTACGGCATCCTCAACCAGGCGCTCTCCGCGCTGCACCTGCCGGTCCACAACTGGTTCATGGAGACTGGGACGGCGTTCCCCACCATTCTGGTCATCGATGTATGGCAGAACGTCCCGTTCGTGTTCCTGCTCCTCTACGCCTGCCTGCAGAACGTTCCCAAACGGCAGTACGAGGCGGCCAGGATCGATGGCGCCGGTGGATGGCAGGTGTTCTGGCACATCACCGTCCCCAATATCCGCGAAGGCATCGGGGTGTGCGCGTTGCTTCGTACCATCGACACGTTCCGTCTGTTCGACAAGGTGAACATCCTTACCGGGGGAGGCCCGGCCGGCACCACGTCGACCATCACCCAGTACATCTATACGTACGGCATCAAGAACCTGAAGTTCGGCTTTGGAAGCGCAGGAGCGGTGGTGATGACCCTCCTGGTGTTGGCGCTTTCCTCCGTCACCATCCGCAACACCCTGCGCGCGTCATGAACGGTCTGGAACTGGCGTTCGTCAACGTCGGGTACGGGGAGGCCACGGTGGTGCGCACCAAGGACTTCGTCATGGTGATCGACGGAGGAAGCGGAAGAGAGGAGGAATATGTCGGGGAGACGGGACGGACCCCGCTTGCCCGCTATCTTGCTCTCCACGACATCCATCGCATCGACTTGATGGTCTGCACCCACATCCACGAGGACCATCTGTCCGGACTGCTTCCCGTCGTCCGGGATGTCCCGGTATCACGGTTTTGGCAGATTCTTCCCAAGTCGTTCTTCCGTACCCGCCGCAATTGGGGAACCGGGCTGTTCGCCGGCGCGTTGGATGACGCCTGCACGTTGCAGGCCTTGCTTGAAGTGCAACGGACTGACGTACAGCAGGTGAATGACACAAAAACGTTCCGTGAGCTTGCGCCTGGTCTTGCCGTCCGTATTCTTGCTCCCTCGTTGGAACGGGAACGGGATCTCCAGTCGTTCTTGTCGTTGATAGGAACCGCACCTACGGAGGAACTGAGGACGCTTCTCCGGGATCATGCGGACCGGTTGATGAACAACTTCAGCCTGGTGCTGCTTCTGGAATACGCAGGCCGGAGGATTCTGCTTCCCGGGGACATGAACAAGGATGGTTTCCTGGATTGTCCGGGTGATATCCATGCCGACCTGTTCAAGCTGGGCCATCATGGACAGCGGGATTCGGCGGATGCCCGGCTGTTGGAACGGATCCGTCCCTCGGTGGTCGTCTGCTGCGCCTCCAGCGACCAGCGCTACCACAGCGCCGATCCAACGACCCTTTCCTTGGCCAGAGGGGCGGGGACCCGGTTGTTCTTTTCCGATTGCCCTCCATGTATCCCGCCCATCCCTCCCCACCATGCCGTGGTGGCCAACGTTTCTCCTCGAGGGGAGATGTCGGTGCAGTATCAAATGTAGGGTTGGTGTATACTGGAGTCGACGTGGTTTCGGGAGGGTATCATGAGACTCTACGTGGGAGTGACCGATCAATCATGGTATACGTACTTGGCCAAGGAAAAACCGGATGAGGTGAATTTCTGGAAACCGGGTACCGCTTTGTTTCATGTGTTACGGCAAAACGAGCTCTTTTTGTTCAAACTGCACCATCCCGATGACTGGATCGTGGGCGGAGGTTTCTTCGTCCGGTTTTCGTTGTTGCCTCCCATCATCGCCTGGCAGGCGTTTGGAACGCACAACGGCACGGCGACCTATGAGGAGCTGTGGGACCATATCGCCAAATATCGGGGAAGAAACGGGATGGATGGGGAGAACACCCAAATCGGATGTGTGGTTCTTGCCGATCCGTTTTTCCTGCCCCAATCCGAATGGATACCGGTGCCACAAGACTGGAAATCCAACATCGTGCAGGGGAAAACGTACGATACGGATACGTTTGAGGGGCAGCGGTTGTACCAACAGGTCAGGCAGTGTCTGCAAGGACAACCGTCCGTCGCCCAGTCGGAAGAACCCCGGTACGGGACAGCCCTGGCGTTGCACCGGCTGGGGCAGGGGGCGTTCCGTGTGGTGGTTACGGAAGCGTATCACAAACGGTGTGCCATCACCGGGGAGAAGACCTTGCCGGTCCTGGAAGCGGCCCATATCAAACCATATGCCCAGAACGGTCCGCATGACATCCATAACGGCCTGCTCCTGCGTTCTGACTTCCACACGTTGTTTGATGAAGGGTACATCACCGTTACTCCGGATCTCCATGTCGAGGTGAGCTCCCGTTTGCATCAGGACTATGGCAACGGAAGGGATTACTACCGGTATCATGGGCAGCTCCTTCAGGATCTTCCATCCTCCGTTCAGGAGTATCCCGCTCCGGAATTCCTCTCCTGGCACAACGAACACTGCTTCAAAGGGTGAGGGGGACTGGAAACGAAGGGGTGATTCGTGGAAAAATGGGACCGGTGCAACTGCGCCGTCAAGGCGCGTGAGGAGTAGGATTGTATGGATATGAATGTATTCTGGGGCCTGTTCATTCCGTTTGCCGGAACATCGGCGGGCGCCGGTTGCGTGTTTTTCATGAAGAAGGCGATGAATGAGAAGGTGCAGCGCGGGCTGACCGGCTTCGCCGCCGGGGTGATGACCGCAGCATCCGTCTGGAGTCTGTTGATCCCTGCGTTGCAACAGGCGTCCAGCATGGGCAAGCTCTCGTTCATCCCCGCTGCGGTGGGGTTCTGGATCGGGGTGCTGTTCCTGTTGATGCTGGACCATGTGATCCCGCACCTTCACCGCTTCAGTGACCAGGCGGAAGGTCCGAAAAGCCACCTGCAGAAGACCACCATGCTGGTGCTGGCCGTCACGTTGCACAACATCCCCGAAGGGATGGCGGTGGGCGTGGTCTATGCCGGGTATCTGACCGGTCATGGGTTGATCACTGCTGCGGCGGCGATGGCGCTGTCACTGGGTATCGCCATCCAGAACTTTCCGGAAGGCGCCATCATCTCCATGCCGCTTCGCAGCGAAGGGGAGAGCAAGTTCAAGGCGTTTGTCGGGGGGGTGCTCTCCGGCATCGTCGAGCCGATCGGAGCCATCCTGACGATTCTCGCGGCATCCTTCGTGGTGCCGGTGCTGCCGTACCTGCTGAGCTTTGCCGCGGGTGCCATGCTGTACGTCGTCGTCGAGGAGTTGATCCCCGAGATGTCGGAGGGATCTCACTCCAACATCGGAACGGTGTTGTTTGCGGTTGGATTCAGCGTCATGATGGTGCTGGATGTTGCGTTGGGTTGAACGAATTACGGAGGTATATATGTACAAATTGGTGTTGCTCCGCCATGGCGAGAGCGAATGGAATCTGGAGAACCGGTTCACCGGTTGGACGGATGTGGATCTTTCCGCCAAAGGCGTTGAGGAAGCGAAAGGCGCCGGGAAGATGCTGAAGGAAGCCGGCTATGATTTTGATGTCTGCTTCACCTCGTATCTGAAGCGCGCCATCCACACGCTGAACTATGCATTGGATGGTTTGGATCGGGACTGGCTGCCGGTCATCAAGAGTTGGAAACTCAACGAGCGCCATTACGGCGCCCTGCAGGGGTTGAACAAGTCGGAGACGGCGGAGAAGTTCGGCGAGGCGCAGGTGAAGATCTGGCGCAGGTCGTTTGATGTGGCGCCCCCCACGCTCCAGCCGACCGATTCCCGCAATCCTGCCTTGCAGGATCAGTATCGCGGAATTCCCAAGGACGAGCTCCCGTTGACGGAAAGCCTGAAGGACACCATCGCACGGGTGATGCCGTACTACCATGCGGAGATCCTGCCGTTGGTCCAGCAGGGCAAGCGGGTGTTGATCGCCGCCCACGGCAACTCGCTTCGTGCCTTGATCATGACGTTCGACCACCTCAGCGACACGGAGATCGCCGCCGTCAACGTACCGACCGGCGTTCCCTTGGTCTATGAGTTCGCCGATGACGGCTCAGTGCAGAAGAAGTACTACCTGGGCAATCCTGATGAGATCGCCGCCAAGATGAAGGCGGTGGCCAACCAGGGCAAAGCGAAATAACCGTTCTCTGGAACAATGACAACGCCCCCTGGGAAACCAAGGGGCGTCGTCATATCTGAGGCAAATCAAAGGATCAGACGTACAGCTGCATTGGGTAGGAGAGATACTCCACGTCCTCCATCTTCTCCACCGTGCAGTATCCCGCCGGCGCGTTGATCACCTTGGGGATGCGGTTGACGATGGTGGCGCAGGTGTGCTCCACCGTAGCCGGTTTCTTCACGTAGAACGTCGTTTCCGGCTCTCCCTTGATCTTCCAGTCGCACATATCCCCGTCATCCGGACCGTACACCTTGCCGATGCACTGTGTTTCGATCACCGGGCCCTGGAACGTCTCTGTCGTCACCACGGCGCTCATGCCGATGCACTGCCCGGCGGGAATGACTCGGCCCATCGTCTTGGAGAACACGTCCTTGTCGGAGAAATACGGCACGCATTTCTGGCTCTGTGATTTGATCGTCCACCCCATTTTGGAGCAGAGCGCTTCGTTGGAGTTCCACACGTAAGAGGGCTCCAGGGTGGCCGGATGGGCGATGGTCTTTTCAAACTCGTCCGGGGTAAGTCCCACACCATGGGCTTTGGCCAGCGCCAGTCCGTAATCCTCCACGTTGTAGCTCACCGCGCCCTCGATCCGGTCGATGCGGTGCACGCCACCGGCGACCAGCCCGATCATGTTGACCCAGAAGATGTCCTGCATCCCCGATCCCGCGATGGTGCAGTTGTGCTCCTTGGCGATCTTGTCCAGCTTGTTGGTCAACGCCGACGAGGTGGTCCATGGATAGATCGCTTCCTCGCAGGTGGTGATCACATTGATGCCTCTGCTGACCAGCTTCTCCACATGCGGCATGATGTCCTTGACGAAGCTGAACAGCGTCACCACGGCGATGTCCGCGTCACATTCGTCCAGCACGGCGTCGGCGTCACTGCGGATCTTCACGCCCAGCTTGGTTCCCAGACCCGCCCAGTCTCCGACATCCATGCCCACCACGGCGGGATTGACGTCGATGGCCCCGACGATCTCCGCCCCGCTTTCGTACAAGTACCGCAAGGTATACTTGGACATTTTGCCACATCCGTACTGCACAACCCGAATCTTATCACCGTACATGTTGTACCCCCTTTCTGTATGGTGATTTCATCGTAAAGCTTGTTGTAACTGCAAGGTCAACGGGAATGTTTGGCGAATTCCACTGGGATCTGAAGTCGGAGGAACATGCCCCGCTTGTTTCTCTCCAGCAGGGGGAATTCAGCGATGACCTCGCAGAGGTAATCCCCCGCGATGACGTATCCTTGCTGGTCGATGGCGTCCAAAAGCCGGATTTACCGTCGCCCGTACGACCACGGAATTTGAGGACGCGGGAGCTGTCGTTTCCACCCGGCTCTCGTCATTGGTGCTGGGAGTGAACGCATTGTATTCCCTCTCCAAACAGGTGTACATAGTGGGGAGCTTGGATATCGGCGTGCCGTTGTCGGCAAGCTACAGTGGAAAAATAGGCAACATCTCCTATTCCGGTTCCTACACATTCTCCGGCGTTACCTTCACGCCGTCCGTCGGAGTGGTGTACCGCTACTGAGCTGATCGTCGCCAAGAGAGAGGCCGCCGGGGTATCCTGGCGGCCTTGTTTGATTCAGGAGAAGATCTTCTTTTCTTTTCCCGCCTTGACCCACAGCGGGAGGCTGTGCAGGTCGTATGATTCATGGTACCACCGGCCCACTGAGGTGACGTGGCGGTCATCCAGCAGGTGGATCCATTCTCCCTGGGGCAGGTAGTAGTCCACCTGTCCGTCCGGTGAGAAGATCGGGGCGACCAGAATGTCCGGGCCGAGCATGTACTGCCGGTCCAGCGTGGCGCATCCCGGATCCGTGGGGAATTCCAGGAACATGGCCCGCATGATCGGCGTGCCATGCTGGTGGGCTTCCTCGGCGCATCGCAGGAGGTATCCTTTCAGTTTCATCTTCAGCGTGAGGAACTCCCGGGTGATGTCGCTGGACTCTTCGTCAATGCTCCAGGGAACCCGGTAGGAACTGCTGCCATGCAGCCTGCTGTGGGAACTGAGCAGGCCGAACTGCAGCCAGCGCTTGAACAGGGTGGGGTCCGGCTTTCCTTCAAAGCCCCCGATGTCGTGGCTCCAGTACCCGAAACCGCAGCACCCCAGGCACAGGCCGCCCCGGAGTGTTTCCGCCATCGCCTGGAACGTCGACTCGCAGTCGCCCCCCCAGTGGACGGGGAACTGCTGGCATCCGACGGTGGCGCTTCGGGAGAACAGGCAGGCCTGCCCTTCGCCTTTTTTCTGCACCAGAAGATCAAAGACCGTCTTGTTGTACAGGTAGGTGTAGTAGTTGTGCATCCGCCGGGGATCACTGCCGTCATGGTAGACGACGTGCTTGGGGATCCGCTCTCCGAAATCCGTCTTGAACGCGTCCACTCCCAGGTCGATCAACGCGGAAAGTTTCTCCTGGTACCAGCGGCAGGCATCCGCATTGGTGAAGTCGACCAACGCCATGCCCGGTTGCCACAGGTCGGTTTGCCAGATATCTCCATCCGGTTTGACAACCAGATATCCCTTCTCCTTGCCCTCGGCAAACAGGACGGAACGCTGGGCGATGTACGGGTTGATCCACACGCACACCTTGGTTCCCTTCTGATGGATACGGGAGAGCAACCCTTTGGGATCGGGGAACATTTTCGGGTCGAACAGGAAATCGGACCAGTGGAACGCCCGCATCCAGAAGCAGTCGAAGTGGAAGACGGAGACATGGATGTGCCGCGCCTCCATGCCATCAAGGAATCCCATCACCGTCTTTTCGTCATAGTCGGTGGTGAACGAAGAGGAGAGCCACAGGCCGTAGGACCAGTCCGGCATCAGTGGGGGACGACCGCTCAACGCCGTGTACCGGCTGATGATCTCCTTCGGCTCCTTTCCCGCGATGACATAATATTCCAGCCGCTCTCCCGGCACACTGAACTGCACCCTGCTGGTCTTTTCGCTCCCTACCTCGAAACTTACTTTGTCCGGGCTGTCCACCAACAGGCCGTATCCCGCGCTGCTCAGGTAGAACGGAATGTTCTTGTACGCCTGTTCGCTGGCCGCTCCTCCATCCTGATTGTCGATGTCGATGCTCTGCCCGTTCTTGACGAACGCGCCGAACCGTTCCCCCAGACCGTAGATGCATTCCCCGATGCCGAGGGTCAGTTCATCCTTGATGTAAGGCTTGTCCCCATCCAGCATGGAGCCGGTGGACTTGCTCTCCACCGTGGTCAGCGTCCTGTCTTGGTACGACCAGGTGCCATGCCATGGCTGTCCCAGCGGGATGGTGATGGAAAGATTCCCGCTGGTGAAGGAGGCGCTTTTGTCCCCAATCTGGATGTTCGGTTTGGCCGATGGGTCAGGGGTGAGGGAAAACGACGGGGTAGGTTGTTTCGCTCCGTCAAAATGGACCACCGACACCTTGATCACATCCGGTGCCGGAGCGGTGTAGGTGACCGTCAGCATGGTCAAGTCGTTGCAGTCCCTGCGTGACTGGATCATCTTGGACGAGGCATAGACGGAAAGGGCGGTGCCGTCTGTTTCCGCCTGTACCGCCTCCACGGCGAATTTTGCCGTCACGCCTTCGCGTAACAGCCAGTATCCGTTGTTGAATTTCATTTGATGGCTCCTGCGGTGATGCCCTTGGTCAGGGTGCGTTGGAAAATGGCGAAGAAGATGATGCAGGGCAGCACGCCCAAAAGCGCGCTTGCCGCCGCCGCGGTCATGTCCATGTTGTGCTGTCCCTGGGTCACCGAGATGGCGATGGGGACGGTCTGCCGTGCGTTGGAGACCAACATGACGAGCGGCAGGAAGAATTCGTTCCACGTCCAGAGGAAGAAGAAGACGAACAGTACGGAGAGCGTCGGTTTGCTGACCGGCGCCACGACGTTGGTCAAAAGCTCCCCTTTGGTGCACCCGTCGACCGTTGCCGCTTCCAGCAGCTCACGGGGGAAGGCATGGTAGGCCGAACTGAGCAGATAGGTGCCGAAGGCGCTTTGGATCGCCGTAAAGATGATGATCACGGAGATCTTCCGGTCGTAGATGCCAAACAGCTTGGCCATGTAGTACAGCGGGTAGACCAGCACTTCCTGGGGCAGGGTGTTGGCGATGACGAACAGGATCAAAAAGACCACCGATCCCTTGATCCTCCCGATGCCCAGCGAGAAGGCGTTGAGCAAGGACAGAATGACGGCGACAACGGCGACCACCAAGCTGATGGAGAAGCTGTTCCACAGTTTCTGACCGTAGTTTACCCGGTTCCAGAAGGTGACGATGGCTCCCGCCGACCACGGTTTCGGCCAGGCCAATGGTCCATTGGCGGCGAAATCCTGGGCAGTCTTGAACGAGTTCAACACGATGACGATGAACGGGAAGACCATGATGACAAAGAGAAGAATGAGGAACAGCAGGGCGAAGGTCTTGCCCGCGATCCGTTTGCCATGGCTTTGTACATGCATCTCAGTATTCCCCCTCTTCCGCCATCTTTTCCTGACGGGTGATGAAGATCACTTCCAACGCCACGATGATCAACGTCATCACCATGGCGATGGCCGAGCCATAGCCTACCTTGGTTTTCTCGAAGAAGTTCTGGTAGGCGAAGTAGGACGGCACGATGGTCGCCGTACCTGGGCCGCCACGGGTCAGCACGTAGATCTGTGAGAAGAGCTTCAAGGAATAGATCAGGGAGGTGAGGATGACCACCAAGAGTTCCGGCCTGATCATGTACACGTAGATCTTGAATTTCTCAAACCATCCGGCGCCATCCACCTCGGCCGCCTCGATGACCTGCGGGTCGGAACGCTGCAGGCCGGAGAGAAAGATGACCAGCGGGTATCCGATCTGGAACCAGATCATGATCACCATCACCGAGTGGAGCGCCGTGGCGGGATCCCCCAGCCAGTTGTGGGCCAGGGCTCCCAGCCCGATGGCCTTCAGCAGGGAGTTCAGCGCTCCCTGCGTCGGGTTGAGGATCCAGCCCCAGACGATGCCGGCAATTGCCACCGGCAGCACCTGGGGAAGGTAATAGGCTGTCTTGAAGATGTTGGTCACAACGTTTCCCAACACTTCGGAGACATAATCGAACAGAAACACGGAAAGCAGTAGACCGATGATCGTCGGCACCACGGTGATGGCGAAGATCAACTGCAGGTTGTTGGAGAATGACGCCCAGAAGACGGGGTCATGGAACAGCTTGCGGTAGTTGGACAGGCCCACGAAGGTGGGCTTGCCCACACCGGTCCACTGGGTGAAACTGATGCACAGACTCATGAGGAACGGCACCCCCAGGACCAGCACGAACAGGATGAATCCAGGGATCAGGAACTTGCCGTATCCTTTTGATCTGTCCCTCATGGTCCGCGCCTCCTTACTTTCCTTCCTGATACGCCGTATTGAGCGAATCAAGGAACTGCGCCGTCGTCTTGGTGCCCAGCATCAGATCCTGGATGTTGGAGACCAGCGTGTCGTAGAAGCCGGCGGCCGGCCAGTCAGGATAGAACGCCAGACCATCCTGCTCGTTCAGCGTGTTGAACAGGTTGATCAGATCCTTGATCTTCGGATCGGTGATCTGCGCCGGATCGGCGGCCACAGGAATGCCACCCTTGTTGCCAAGCAGCGTCTGGATGTCCTTCTGCAACGTGATGTCGATGAAGTCGTAGGCCAGATCCTTGTTCTTGCTGTTGGCGGGCACCACCCAGATGTTTCCGGAAGAACCCGGGCTCATCTTGTTGCCGGGGAACAGGCCGATGGACCAGTTGAATCCGGTGATCTCCGAGACGAACCGTCCGTACCACCAGGAACCGGAGACCATGATCGGCGCTTTGCCGTTGGTGAACTGCAGCCCCATGTCCTCCGCTTTCAAGCTGATGCAATCCTTGTCGATGTATCCTTTCTTCACCCATTCGACCATCTTGTCGGCGGCATAGGTGAACGCGGGATTGTGGAAATCAAAGTCACCCTGGTACAGCTGGTAGGCGTTGACCATGGCACGATCCGCCTTGGAGAGCGCCAGTTCGTAGAACAGGTGCTGGGACGGATACTCCGCGCCGGCCATCGCCAGCGGCGTGACGCCCTTTGCCTTGAACGCCGCCATGGCGGCTTCCAGTTCCTGGAATGTCGTCGGAATGGCGATGCCGTACTGTTTGAACATGTCGTCGTTGTAGTACATCATGACGAACTCACCGTAGTTGGTCACGCCGTACCATTTCCCGCTGCCCATGACGCCTTTCTCATTGTATCTGCAGGTGGTCTGCAGGCTGGGGGACAGCACTTTGTCCCAGCCGCGCTTCTGCGCTTCTTCGGTGAGATCGGCCAACAATCCCTGGGATGAAAGCATGCCGGCGGTGGCGTTTCCTTTGTTGTATTCCATCACGTCAGGGGCTTCATCACTGTTCAGGACCATCTGGGCCGTCTGCCGGATCTGTTCGAACCCTTTGTTCTCATAGACCATCTCGACGTCCGGGTGTTTCTCCTGGAACTGCTTCATCGCCTCATCCCATGCGGCACCCATGGCGCCGTTGGAACTTTCGTAATGCCAGATCTTGAATGTTCTTTTGCCGCTTGTCTCCTTTTGTCCTTGGGCGAACACCAACGACGCAGCCAGCGACAAAACCAGCACCAATGCAAGATGCTTTTTCATGTAATCCTCCTTTTGCGAACAAACCCTTTTTCCCTATCGTATCGGTGCGGAAGCGCTGCTTTCCCGTTCGGCAAGCAGACAGGGGACCAGCGATTCCTTCACCGCACAATAGGTGTTTTCAAGCAGGCAGATGAGATTGGTGATGGCAGCCTCCATCTGCCGTTCACCCTGCAGTTCAAACGTGGTCAGCTGGGGCAGGTACAGACACGCCGCGCCGGCTGACGAGACAATGGAAACCAGTGAACAGTCGTTCGGGATCCTCCGTCCCGTCGACTCGATCCCTTTGATCACCCCGGCCAGGGAGCGGTCGTTCATCACGATGAACGCCGTACAGTCCGGGTGTTCCTCCAAATCCCGGACCACCAGGTCGTACCCCGCGTGGGGGTTGGGGGAACAGAACAACGCATGGCCCTCGAAGCGGAGCGTCCTGCCAAAATTCTGGAACGCGTCATAGGTGCGGACCACCGGACCGTAACCAGCGTCGTACGCTTCCTTGCTCTGGTTGATGAACCCGATCTTTGCGTGCCCTTTACCGATCAGATAGGAGAGGGCGTCCAGCATGGTGCGGTCGAAGTCCGTGTCGACGTATACCGCACCGGTTGCGGCCGGGTCGCGACCGACCAGCACGAACGGGATGTTCGCCTGCTTCAAGATAGGGATCCGGAAATCATAGGCGTGCACTTCCATCAAGATCACGCCATCGACCAGCTCTTGGGAAAGCAACCCTTCCAGTTCCTTGGCCGTTTTGGTCTTCAGTGACCAGAAGACCAGATGGTACCCCTTGGCGGTGGCAAGCTGCGCTGCGCTGGAGAGCAGGGAGAATTCCGACGCTCCCATGCCACGTTCCACCGGGGGAAACAGCATGGCCAGAATCCGGGAGTGTTTGCTTGCCAGGCTGCGCGCGATGGCATGGGGCCGGTAGTGCAGCTCCTCCATCGCCTGCCTGACGCGTTGTTTCTTCTCCTCGGAGATCGGCCGGTTACCGTTGACGACGTACGATACGGTGCTCAGCGACACTCCCGCCTTTTCCGCCACATCCTTCATCGTCATCCGACAACCCCCTATCGAAACGAATCATCGAAACGTTTCATTTCCTGTTCATGTCTTACTCTATCCCATCCTGGTGGATTGTCAAGGATTGTTTTCGTCTGGGGAAAACGGGAAGAGTAAAACAGAAAAGAGGGGAGCCGTACGGCCCCCCGTCAGGAAAGAAGCGCTCCGGCTCTCACCGGGCCACGAATGCCGCCGCGTTGATGGCGGCCACGGCGCCGTCAGAGACGGCTGTGGCGACCTGACGCACCTGTTTGGCGCAGATGTCCCCTGCGGCGAACACCCCTGGGATGGTGGTCTGTTGCCTGCCATCCACCGGAATGTATCCGTCATGGAGGGACAGTTCGGTGAACAGGCCGGTAGTGGGAAGCGTACCGGCGTAGACGAAAATGCCGCATTCCTCATCGGTGATGGTTTCTTCCTTGCCGTCCGCCTCATGACGGATGGTCAGGGAGCGCACCTGGTCCTTGCCTTGCACGGCGGCCAGGCGGCAACCCAACAGAAGCCGCATGTTGGCTGTCTTGGCGATCTTCTCCCGGAAACTCAGGCGATGGCTCCCAGCTTCTCCTCGAAGTGGATCATCGTAACCTCTTTGGACGTCTTGGAGAGGAACAACGCCTCTTTGGCCGCGCCGTCCGAACCGCCGACGACGTAGACATCCTTGCCGGCATACCGCATGCCGTCCCGCGCCGCGTTCAAGGCGAACCCTTTGCCGGTCAGTTCCTTGGCTCCGGGGATGTCCAGACGCCGTGGGGTGGAGCCGGTGGCCAGGATCACCGCTTTGGCCTGCCAGGTCGTTTTGTCCGTCACGATCTCCTTCACCGGACCTTCAAGCCTGACGCTGGTGACGCACTCATGGCGTACCTCGATGCCGGAACGCTGAAGCTGGTCGGACAAGCGGCTGGCGAACTGCGCTCCGCTTTCCTCCGCCCCGATTCCGGCGAAATGGGTCACCAGCGAGACGTTGGCGATCATGCCGCCGACACGGTTCTGTTCCAACACCACCACATCCAGACCGCGGCTCTTCGCGTACACCGCGGCGCTCACGCCGGCAGGGCCGGCTCCCAATACGATCACATCATGCATATCTTGCCTCTTCTTCAGTATCGTTGTTCTTCCACCGGATCGTGAAACACGATGGCCGAGCGTACCTTGGTCACCGCTTCGTCCCCGGCCAGTTGCCTGACCAGCGAGAGGGCGAACGGAATGGTCGAGCCCAGCGCCCTGCCGGTGGTGATGTTCCGGTCCACCACCACGGGATAATCCACGGAGATCGCCCCACACAGTTTGTCCTTCAACGCGGGGAATACCGTGGCGTGGTATCCGTCCAGCACCCCGTAGCCGGCCAATGCGGCCGGTCCGCCGCAGACGGCGGCGAGCCGTTTGCCTTGGGCTGCCAGATCGCGGCACAGCTTCTTTGCCATGCCATTCGCCATGAGGACATCCACTCCTTTCAGTCCTCCGGGGAGCACGCACAGCTCCACTCCCTTCTCATCCACATCCTTGATGGTCAGATCTGTTTGGATCACCACATCGTGCAGTGAGACGACCCGATGGGTCTCGTTCACCGATACCGTCTGGGTGGTGATGCCCGCCCTCCGCAGGATGTCCACCACCAAGAGCGCTTCGCTCTCTTCACATCCATCCGCACACAGCACCAATGCTTTTCCCATGTCCCTTGCCTCTGGACTTCTACCATAGCATCATCGGTATATAAAGTAAAATAATTGAAATAAATATAACAATAAGTTATACTTATGATATGGATGCACGAATCACTACGTTCCTCACCATATGCCAGACGATGAACTTCACCAAGGCGGCACGGAAACTTGCTCTCAGTCAGCCGGCCGTCACCCAGCAGATCCATTCGTTGGAAGCGGAGTTCGGCGTGTCGCTGTTTGATCGCACCTCCCGTGCCATTACGCTGACGGTGGCGGGACGGTTGCTCAGGGATGTGTCCGTCACCCAGGCGGATGACGAGGCGCTCCTCAGGTCCCAAATGCGCCGGACGGAGGAACAGCCGCCCCTGACGTTGGGGGCCACCCGGACCATCGCCGATTTCGCCGTGGCAAAACCGTTGGCCGGTTTTCTTGGCAGGCATCCGGAGAGCAGAATCCGGCTGAAGGTGGACAACACCCGCTCCCTCCTCTCCGCCATCCGGGATGGGGTGGTGCAGTGCGCGTTGGTCGAAGGTTCATATGATCCCACGCTGTTCGACGCCATGCCGTGGCGCAGCGAAGCGTATCTGGCCGTCTGCGCCGCGAGCCACCAATTCCCCGCGGAACCCCGGATGCTGGGGGATCTTCTGGGGGAGCGCTTGATCATCCGTGAGCCAGGCTCGGGGACGCGCCAGATCATGGAGGACGTGTTGCGGTTGGAGAATCACTCCCTTTCCCAGTTTCCCCACGTGACGGAAGTGGGGTCGATGATGACGGTACTGGAGTGCGTCGAGCAGGACGCCGGGGTGAGTTTCATGTACCGTCTTGCCGCAGAGCAGGGTATTGCATCCGGCGCGCTCCGTGTCCTTCCGCTTCGCGGTTTTCCCTTGTACCATGACTTCACCATGGTGTGGAACCGGGGTAGCCGGTTCGCCGACCGATACCGGTCGTTGTGCCGGGAATTGAATGGCTGAAATCCATTGCAGAAAACAGAAAGATACAGTACCTTATGGTTAGGAGGTCCTAACCGAAAGGGTGGATTATCCGGAGGATGGTATGGAACAGATTACGCTTGGCATCGAGGGTATGGCGTGCGGGATGTGCGAGGCGCACATCAACGATGTGGTGAGGAACAACTTTCCGGTGAAGAAGGTCACCTCGTCCCGGCAGAAGAAGCAGACGGTCATCCTGACAGAGAAACCGATCGATCTCGACCATCTGAAAGAGGTGGTGGACCAGACGGGGTATCAGGTGGTGTCCGTGAAGACCGCTCCGTACGAGAAGAAGGGATGGTTCTTTCACAAAAACGGATGAACGTACGCGACGGTTCGTTTTGGGAGAAAACGGCTCCGTGGTATGACCGTTTCATGCGTCGCGACCGGCATCTGTACGATGCGGTGTGCGATGGCATCCGGCCGTATCTCACCCCCTCGTGGCATGTGGCGGAGGTGGGGTGTGGAAGCGGACAGCTTTCCTTCCCTCTGGCGCCCCTCGTGGCAGACTGGGAGGCCAGTGACCGGTCCGCCGCGATGATCCGTCAGGCGAGGCTTCACAGGAGGGGGAAAACGTTGCATTTTTCCGTCCTGGATGCCACGCGTTTGCCGTATGCGACGGAAAGCTTTGATGCGGTGGTGGTGGCCAATGTCCTGCACATGATGCCCCAGCCGCAGAACGCGCTTGGGGAGGTGCATCGGGTGTTGAAGGATGGCGGGTTGCTGTTCGCTCCGACGTTCATTCGGGGAAAGACGACGGTACGCAAGCGGTTCCTCCAGGCTCTGGGATTTGAAGTCCTTCATCCCTGGGATGAACCGGAGTTCCTGAAATTCCTGCAGTCCCATGGGTTTGTCGTCAGGGAGAGCCGGGTGTTGCAGGGAAGCGTCTCTCCGCTCTGCTTCGTGGTGCTGTCCAAGGAGGGAAAATGAACGATCGTCTGGAAACACTCAGGGAAGACGAAGAGACGACGGTGACCCGGCTGAGCAACGCGACGGGGGAATTCTTCCGCACCCGGCATCACCTGTTTCCTGGCGTCGACCTGGTGTACAACGACGCCCACATCCAGTCCTGCGGGCCGATCCCTTCCGGTTCTTCCCGTGTGCTGGAGATCGACCACTGCAAGGAGGGAAGGCTGGAGCGGGAGTGGGGGGAGCGGTACGTCTACCTGTCTCCGGGAGACCTGTCCATTTCCCGAAGGACGGAGGCGGATGATCGTCTGTGGTTCCCCACCAACCACTACCACGGCATCTCCCTGTTGGTGGATGTGGACGCCTCCCCGCCCTGCATGTCCTGTTTCCTGGAAGACGTGGACGTGCGGCCCGCCTCCTTGGAACGAAAGTTTTGTGGGAAGGAACCCTGGTTCGTCGCCCGGGAACGGCCCTGTTTCCAGCACATCTTCAGCGAGATGTACGCCGTGCCGGAGGCGATCCGCAAGGGATACCTGAAGGTCAAGGTGTTGGAGCTGATGCTGTTTCTCAGCGGGATGGACCCGGCCGAAGCGGAACACCCCCGCTTCTCCAAGGCGCAGGTCGATCTCGCCAAACGCGCCAGCCGGTACTTGTGCGCCCATCTGGACGAGAAGGTCACCATCCAGGAACTGGCCCGGATGCTGAAGGTTTCTCCGACCCTGCTGAAGACCAGTTTCCGCGGGGTGTACGGCATGCCGCTGTACGCCTACGTCCGGACGATGAAGATGCAGGCCGCCGCCCAGATGCTCCGAGGCTATGGCGGTACGATCCTCCAGGTGGCGGAGACGTACGGCTATGAGAATGGCAGCAAGTTCGCCAAAGCGTTCCGTGATGTGATGGGGGTGGAGCCCAGCGCCTACCGGGATGGTTCGGTCGCTTTTTGATGGGTTTGTGTCCGATTGGATTCAATTGCGCATGAATGGAGTGGAGCGGAGGGAAAAAACCGGGTATGGTTGGCAAGAAAGCGAGGAACGGATGCTGGACGAACTTCTGGTTAGGTTCGCCTCACCGACACTGGCGGGGTTGAAGACAGGTAACCTGTTCCCCTGCCCGGACAGGGATGAGGAGGGCCTCAGACACTCCCTCAGGGACGCCAATCGACGCCTTGGTCCGAAAGGGGTGCGGGTTCTGTACTGTCGGTGCCATGACGGACGGCTTCTGGTGTACGTCTACCGTCCGAAGCGGCTTTCCGACGACTGGAAGGACAGTCAGGCGAAACGCCTGTTGCTCCAGGCGGGGTATTGTCCGGATGGGATGGGATCGTGCGTGCGGGAACTGCTTCGTCGCCTTGCTTCGGACGCTCCGTTCCCCCATGAGGTGGGGTTGTTCCTTGGCTATCCTCCCGAGGATGTGACGGGGTTCATCCAGCACAAGGCGCAGAACTGCAAGTGCGTCGGGTGCTGGAAGGTGTATGGGGATGAACAGCGGGCAAAACGGCTGTTTCGTCAGTTTGGAATGTGTACGGAATGCTACCATCGGGCGTTGTCCTGTGGTACGCCACTGGAACGGCTGGTGGTGGGGTTTCCGGAAGGAAGGAAAAAGATATGAGCAAGATTGCGGTGGTATATTGGAGCGGAACGGGAAACACCCAGGCGATGGCCGAAGCGGTGCGTGATGGCGCGAAAGGCGCCGGAGCGGATGTTGATTTGATCACCGCTTCGGATTTTGGCGCATCCAAGGTCCCGATGTATGACGCGATCGCGTTCGGATGCCCTGCCATGGGGGCGGAGAACCTGGAGGAAGGGGAGTTTGAGCCGATGTTTGACGCTCTGGTCAAATCCCTTGCCGGCAAACGGATCGCTCTGTTTGGTTCGTACGGATGGGGGGATGGCGAGTGGATGCGCAACTGGGAAACCCGGTGCGAGGAAGCGGGAGCCACGCTGGTCCATGACAGTGTGATCTGCCAGGAAGCCCCGGATGCCGATGCCCTTGCCGCCTGCGGCACGTTGGGAGCATCGCTGACCAAGTGATGCGCTGATTTTGGAATCTGGCCCGGAAACGGACATGATGATACTACACTCCTTGGGGCCTGCCTTGTGGCGGGCCCCATTTCACATCTTTCCACTTCCCCAAATGGGGGAGAAGTGCGGTATACTGACGCCGTCGGGAGGTGCGACATGCCAGATTGGCTTCGTTCAGCGGTGTTCTATGAGATTTATCCGCAGTCGTTTCAGGATTCCAATGGGGATGGGATCGGGGATATTCCCGGGATCATCCGTCGTCTGGATTACATCAAGGGTTTGGGGTGCAACGCCATCTGGCTGAATCCCTGCTTTGATTCTCCGTTCCAGGATGCCGGCTACGATGTGCGGAATTATCTTCGCGTCGCGCCCCGATACGGAACGAACGATGACTTGGAGCGCTGTTTCCAGGAAGCCCATCAGCGGGGGATGCATGTGATCCTCGACCTGGTGCCTGGCCATACCTCCATCTCCCATCCGTGGTTCCGCAACAGCCAGAAGGCCAGGCGGAACCGGTACTCCGACCGGTACATCTGGACGGATTCCGTCTGGAACAAGAGCACCAATCCTCCGTCGGTCAGCGGGGAATCAGAACGGGACGGGGCGTTCTGCCTGAATTTCTTCGCCTGCCAGCCTGCGTTGAACTACGGCTTTTTCCATCCGACAGCTTCGTGGCAGAAGCCGATCGATGATCCTGGCGCCCTGGCTACCCGGGACGCGATGAAAGACGTGATGCGCTTCTGGCTGGAAGCCGGATGTGATGGCTTCCGGGTGGATATGGCGGGTTCCTTGGTGAAGAACGATCCCCAGTGGACGGGCACATCCATCGTTTGGCGTGACATCCTCTCGTCGGTGCGGAAGGATTTCCCCCAGATGGCGGTCGTCAGCGAATGGTCCGATCCCCCCAAGGCGGTGGGGCAGGCGGGGTTTGATTCCGATTTCTATCTGAGCGAGCATGGCAACGGCTACGCGTCCCTGATGCGGAGCGCCACGCCGTTCTTCAGTGCGGAAGGAAACGGGGACATCACGCGTTTCATCGACGAATACGTCCCCTGGTACGAAGCGACCAAACAGACCGGGTTCATCAGCATGATCACCGGCAACCATGACACCATCAGGATCAGCAGGAGCCTGGACGAGCGGCAACTGCGGCTCGCCTACGGGTTCCTGTTCACCATGCCGGGGGTTCCGTTCCTGTACTATGGCGACGAGATCGGGATGCGGTACCTCCCTTTGAAAAGCAAGGAAGGCGGCTACCAGCGCACCGGTTCGCGCACGCCGATGCAGTGGGACCGCGGTGCCAACCTGGGCTTCTCCGACGCTCCCGCAAAGGAGTTGTATCTGCCGGTGGATTCCTCATCCGACGCTCCGACGGTGCAGGCGGAGGACGGGGATCCGTATTCGCTGCTCTCCTTCGTCCGTTCTCTGCTGGCGCTTCGGGAGAAGGAAGCGGATTTGGGCAGCACGCCCAACTTCCACGTAGTGTATGCCGAGAAGGGGAGCTACCCGTTTGTCTACCAGCGGGGAAAATTCCTTGTTGCCGTCAATCCGAAGGATCAGAAGGTGGATATCCCGCTTTCCCAACGGGGGACGCTTCGCTTCGGCGTGGGGGAGGCCAGGCTGGATGGAACGACACTGTCCATGGGAGGACAGTCGTTCGCCGTCTTCACGCTTCGGTGACGATGTACTTCTCCACCATCATCACCGGATGGTAGGAGAGTTTTGATTTCCTCAGCCCTTCAAGCCCGACATCTTCCTGGCGGTTGACATACAGGATGTCCGCCAGGTACATCTCGGCGTACGCCTGGTTGATCACGCTGTACACCCCCATGTAGCTGGTGTCCGCCTTCTCGAAGTGGGAGATGGCCAGCGTCTTGTCGACAATCTCCCCGATGGTGAACGCCACCAGCTTCCCGTCGATGCGGATGGTCGTTCCGATGAACCCCAGCTCCTCCCAGTAGGTCAGCGCCCGCCGGATGGCGCTCCGCTCCTGCTCCGTTTCCTTGTCGTCCGTGTTGCTCTGCATCCAGCACCAATCCAGGTTCAGGACGTCAGGGATGTCCGCTTTGGTCAGCGGCTGAGCCTCGTAGGTGTAGTCCCGTCTGAACTGGGAGATGTGGTTCCGCTTGCTCTGCAGGTGTTTGCCTGAGAGCGTCACCAGTTTCTGTCCGCTGTACAGGTAATCATCCAGATTGCGCGTGTGTTCGATGTGGTATCCTTTTTGCTCCAGCTCCTGGGCCTGTTCCTTGGGAACACACTCCAGGGCGAAACGGGTACCGGTTTCCTTGCAGTATGCGTTCAGTTCGGACAACGCCGCGTCAATATCGTCGGTGATGGGATAGAGGAACGCGTCCTGGACTTGGTTGTGCACGTAGAGTGCGGTATCGGTTTTTGCGATGGTGATGTGGTCGGTCGGTTCCCAAAGCATGCAATAGGAGAACTGGTATTCGTAGGCAAGGAGGGAAGAACCGACGGTAAACAGGGACTGGTCAGCCAATGTAGGTTGGTGAAAAATCATGGTACCAACACGAATAGCACGCCACGCAGGCTCCGTCAAGGGGCTGAAAAAGTTTGTCTCCCCTGTCTCACGGTGGTATGATGGAAACAAAAGGAGGGGGATTCCGTGGATTCCGTCATTACGGTCATCGCGCCGGAAGCGATGACACCGGCATTGCTTTCCAAGACATTTTCTTGTTTGAAATCTGCGGATTTCCACTATCATGCGGTCTTTCGGATGGGGCGGTACGCCACGATGGAGACGGTGCTCCGATGCTTGAAAGCCGCCCGTGACCTGCCGGTGACCATCGAGGCGAACGGCTTGTTGGTCTCTTCCTCCCTCTGCTCCGTGCTCCGTGACGCCCATGCAAAGGTGGTGTTCCTGCAGGATGGCTACCCCAATTCCACCACGCTGTTCGCCAACAGCCTCGTCTTGAAGGAGATGGGGATGGATGCGACGTTCCGCGCTTCGTTGGATGAGGAGCGCGCCGAGACGTTGGTTCCCTGGATGTGGCTGGATACCCTTTCCAACGCCGGATTCACCAGCTTTGAGTATACCTGCCAGCCAACGCTCTCCCCGTTCCTGTTCCGCTCATTCCTCTCCGCCCTGTTTTCCTACTGGCATGCCGAAAAGCCGGTGGAGGTGAAGGTGCCGCAACTGGACGCGTTTTCCACCATCGTCCAGGGGGGACGTCCACCGCGGTGCGTGTATCGTGGGGTGTGTGACATCCAGTACGCCGTGGATGGGGACGGTTCCGTCTATCCCTGCCCCCTGTACGCAGGAAACGCCGCCTATCGGTTGGGAAACGTGGCAGAGGATACCAAACGGAGTCTGGATCGGAAACGCCGGGAGAGCGGGTTCATCAACCAGTCGCTGGTCCATGGCCAGGCGTGCCAGGCGTGTCCGTTTGAGAAGTGGTGCCACACCGGCTGTCAGGCCCAGCGCAGTCCGGTGACCGGCCAGTTGTACCGGTGCGCCTCGTACAAGGGATTATTCGCCCGCTACCGAAAAACATTCCCAGCGCAATGAAGAGCGGAGTCATCCACAGGCTTGAGGACAGTACCGGGGTGACGGAAAGGATGGGGGAGAGGGGGAACCGTCGGGACGGTATGCAGGCGGCCAGAGCCCCCAGCGGGATGGCGAACAACGGGTGGATGGCGCACAGCGGTCCGAAGGGCAGGGAAAGCCATCCCCACCATGGGGAAAGACGGGGGCGGATCAGAATCCCGATCACCATCCCGACGGAAAGGAATGGGGTGTTCGTGTACCACACCAGGAGCAGCAGGGGAATCAGCGGGAGATTTGGATTCTTGTCCATCGGCCCGAATCGGGAAGGGATTAAAAAGAAGATGGCGAACCCCCACATGGCTGCCACCAGGATCAACGGGGCTTGGGGGGAGCGCTGGGGAAGAAACAGATAGCCGCACAGTCCGATGGCCCAGAACAACGAGACCAACAGGTGGAAGAACGGGCGTTGTCCGGCGAAATCGGGGATCTGGACCAGCATCAGGACCAACAGCAGGTTTCCCACCCCAAGCAGGGGCGCGGTGAGCCAGGGGGGCGTCTTCCACGCCTGAAGAATCAAAAGAAAGGCGAACAGGACGGACAGCAGGACGAAACGGGGCTTTCCTTTGAGAAGGGGGAAGAGCGCCGCCGGAGCCAACGCGATGATCACCTGCCAGGCGGGGAGTGTGGGCACCAGAGCGTCAACGCACCCGATGGTGAGCGACAGCAGGGAGAAGGCGAAGAAGGTGATCAAAAGGGATCCCATGGCTGGAAAGTATACACCAACCCATCTGGTTGGGGCAGGGGCCGGCCGCTTCTTGCAGGAGGCGCGTCTGTCCGCTACAGTAGAGCCATGACGATCACCTATATCCATCACAGCAGTTTTTCCGTCGAAGCGGTGAATTGCACCATCCTGTTCGACTATGTGAAGGGTCCGCTCCCTGAATTCCGGACGGACAAGCCGATCTACGTGCTGTGCAGCCATCGGCACAGCGACCACTATTCCGACCGGATCTTCCGGCTGAGCGACCAGTACGATGAGGTGTACTACCTCCTGTCGTACGACATCGACAACAACAAACGGGTGCCCCCTCGGCTGCGGAAAGTGACGACGTTCATCCATCCGGGACAGGAACTCACCTTGGCCCGGTTCTCGCTTCGCGCCTTGGAGAGCACCGACGAAGGGGTGGCGTTCATCTGCAAGGTAGGGGGAAAGACGGTCTACCATGCCGGAGATCTCAACGATTGGTACTGGATTGGGGAGGATGAAGAGGAGAACAAGGCGATGCAGCGCGCCTACCGCAAGGAGGTGGAGAAGATGGATCCCCATTTCAACATCGCGTTCCTTCCCGTTGATCCCCGTCTGGAGACGACGTACAGCCTGGGAGTGAAGGAACTGCTTTCCCATACGACGGTGGATCATCTGTTTCCGATGCATTTCTGGGATGATTATTCGGTCTGTTCCAAACTGGAACAGGAGCTTGGCCGGCCGGTGGAGCAGATCACCCGCAAAGGCCAGCGGTTCGAGATTGATTGAGAGGAGAGCCTATGTATTTTCATTTCGCCCACAACAACTTCAATGTGATGGATCTGGATCGTTCCTTGAGGTTTTACAAGGAAGCGCTCGGGTTGACCGAGGTGCGGCGCAAGGTGGCGCCGGATGGGTCGTACATCATCGTTTACCTGGGGGATGGACACTCCGTCCACCAACTGGAACTGACCTGGCTTCGTGACTGGGGCAAGGACCACTACGACTTGGGGGATGACGAGTTCCACCTGGCCTTCACCACCGATGACATGGAGGCGGCCCACAAGAAGCACAAGGAGATGGGATGCATCTGCTTCGAGAATCCCGCCATGGGCATCTACTTCATCAGCGATCCGGACGAGTACTGGATCGAGATCGTGCCGGAGAAGAAGTGACGTGAGACTGGTGACGGAGCGGTTGGAACTCCGCCATTGGCGGGTGGAAGACGCACAGGATTTGTATCAGGCGGCACGCAACCCCCACATCGGTCCGATGGCGGGGTGGAACCCCCACCAGAGCGTCCAGGAAAGTGAGGAGATCATCCGTACGGTGCTCTCCAAGCCGGAGACCTGGGCGGTGACGCTGAAGGGCTGTGGGGCGTTGATCGGGTGCGCCAGCATCATGACGCTTCCGGAAGGGTCTGCGCCGATGGGCCCTGGAGAAGGGGAGATCGGGTACTGGATCTCTGAACCGTACTGGAACGTGGGCTTCGCCACGGAGGTGGCGTGCGCATTGATCCGTCGGGCGTTCGTCGATCTTGGCTATTCCGGTCTGTGGTGCGTCTGCCTTGCGGAGAACGCTCCGTCCCGCCGGGTCCAGGAGAAATGTGGCTTCACGTTCCATCATGCGCGAGAAGTTGTCCGGCCGATCATCGGGGATACGAGGGTCGACCGGTTTTCCTTTCTCTCCGCTGAGGATTGGAAACAACAATCTGTTTTCTGACCGGCAATTCGTCGGGAAATGAGCGAATTTACATGGTAGTGTATTCGTTTCTCGTGATGTTTTCACGAAAAACGAGTGATTCATCAACCGGAAATCTTGACAGAATCTGGGGGAACATCAACGATGAGGGGGTAGAGCGCAGGGGTAGTGGGAAAAGAAAGTGAACGTTCCGTCGTGGTTGGTCATCAATGGGTATTCCTTCGTGTTTTTGGTCATGCTCGTCCTGTTTACGGTGAAGAACCGGGAAAACAAAACGCGCCAACAACGGCTGTTCCGTTTCATTCTGCTGTTTTTGATGGTGTTGCTGGTCAGTGATACCCTCAGCCGCCTGCCCATTACCGGTCCGGTCTCCCGCTTCGTGGTCATTGCCGGCAATTTCCTGATTTTCCTGCTGGATCCCTTGATGATCTTCGTGTGGACATTGTACGCCGGCACGTGGTGTGGGGTTGACCTGACCCACAAGCGCCATTGGTTCATTCCGTTCTGGATCTTCTGCACCCTCAATGAAGTGATGACGGTCATGACGCTCTGGACGGGATCTTTGTTCTGGTTTGATGCTGCTGGTGTGTATCATCGTGGCCCGCTGTTCCTGGCCCGGGCCATCCTGATGCTCCTCGGTTTGATTTACCTTGAGGTGTTCGTCATCGCCAACCGGTTCGCCGTGGAGGGACGGTATTCCCGGTTCTTCTTCTCCCTTCCCTTGATTCCATTGGTAGGCGGCGTGCTCCAGACGGTGTTCTATGGATTGTCGCTGGGGTATGCGGGTGCGACCGTCGCGCTCCTGGTCGTTCATGTATTCGCCCAGAACCAGGACATCAACATCGATTACCTTACCGGAGCGGACAACCGCAGACGGTTGGATTTCACCATCAAGGAGAAGGTCAAGGCGCATACGATGTTCTCCGCCATCATGCTGGACATCGACCATTTCAAGGCGATCAACGACACCTACGGGCACGGCATGGGGGACATCGCGCTGCAGGATACCGTCACGTTGCTCCACAGGAGTGTTCCCAGGGATGCGATGATCGCCCGGTACGGCGGGGACGAATTCTGTGTGGTGCTGGATATCCGGGACAAGGAAAAACTGGATCTTGTGGTGGAGGAGATCGGCAGGCAATTGGACGCGTACAACGCCAAGCATCCCCATCCGTTCCACCTGGGCTTCAGCATTGGTTGTGATGTGTTTGATCCGTACGATAAGATGGATGCCGAGGAATTCCAGCGTCACATCGATGTGCTGATGTACCAGCGCAAACTGTTGTCCCATAGCCAGCAGTAACGACAGAGGTTCTTGTGCCATGGTTGGCCAGGATGGTACAATCATCGGGAAAGGAAGCCAGGGAATGTCCAAATTGCTTGATGCGCTCCGGGCTTGGGGCGCTGATGTGGATGGGGGTATGGAGCGGATCTATGCCGATGAAGAGTTCTATACCAAGTGTCTGAAACTGGTGTGGAACGATACGCATTTCACCGCCCTGGACCACGCGATGGCTGCAAAGAATTATCAGGATGCGTTCACCGAAGCCCATACGCTGAAAGGGGTGACGGGAAATCTGTCGTTGACTCCGTTGTATAAGACGCTTTCCGACCTTACCGAGAAACTCCGGACCAAACTCACCTCTGGGGTGGAGCCGCTGTACGAACGGGTACGGGAGCAGGAGGCGGTGTTCTTTCAGATCATGAAGGACAATGAGCAGCGGTGAATTTGGCGCAGATGCCATCGATGAGCGGACGGCTGGCAAGCCGCTCGATCCATGACTTCGGCATGCCTGAGCGGTGGTAGGCAATGCCTGCCAGCCCGCCAGCCACCGACGCGGTGGTGTCGGTGTCGTCCCCAAGGTTGACCGCCGTAAGGATGCATTCCTGATAGGACCGGGTGTTGTACAGACACCACAACGACGCTTCCAGCGTGTCGATCACATAGCCGCTGCTGTGGATTTCCTTCACCAGGGTGGTGGGGAACGAAGGGGAGAACAAGCGTTGGAAATGGGGGAATTCCGGTTTTCCTTCCACAAGCGTCCGTGCTTTTTCCAATCCGGAATCCAATGCCGTGTTCAGATCCTTGCCGTCCAGCAGCTGGAGCGCGATGGTGATGTAGATGCAACAGGCGAGCTTGCTGCGCGGGTGGGCGTGGGTCAATGACGAGATGTCTCCGGTGATCTCCATCGCCTGCCCGTAGGTGATGTGCTTGGTCTGGATGAAGAACGCGATGGGCAGGATGCGCATCAACGAACCGTTGCCGTTGTTGTACTCATCCGTTCCCCCGCACTGCAGCACGGGGATGTCCCGGATATACCGGTCGATCGCCTCGTCGGTGGTCATGCCGATGTCAAACAGCTTCCCATACGGGGTGTACATGCCCAGTTCTTCCCAGCTGCGGAACTTGTCCATGATGTCCAGATAGTTCAGGCCGGAGGCCAGACTGTCCAGGAGGCAAAGCGAAAGCGAGGTGTCGTCCGACCAGGTTCCGGGCTTCTGGTAGTGGGTCCCATACCCGGTCATGTCAGTGACGGGGTTTTTGGAAAGCTCTTCTCTGGTATTGAATTCCGCCGGCACTCCGATGGCGTCGCCGATAGCCAGCCCGTACATGCCGTCATACACCGTATCACTTTGCATGCAGACATCATACCAAGATAGAACGGAAAGAAAAAGGGTCTTGTTGAAAAACATTTTCCACACGACTTCAAAAAGATTGATGTACAATGTTTGATCTAACATCCGCTTGCATGTGGTATGGTATTATGTATAATAACAGCAACGGATGGGAACGCGTTTCAAGAAAGGACTTGGGAGATGGCCAGGGAGAGACAGACCGTACTGATCGTCGATGACGAAGAGGTGAACAGAGAGATTCTGCGGCATGTTTTATCGGAGAGTTTTGACGTCTTGGATGCCGAAAACGGCAAGGTCGCTCTGGAAGTTCTGAAAGCTCATGCCGAGGATATTTCGATGATCATTCTGGACCTGGTCATGCCGGTGATGGACGGACTGGGGTTCCTCGAGGTGTACCACAAGATGCCCGAATGGGAGAACATCCCCGTGCTGGTGGCCACCGCGCAGAACGACAGCGATGTTGGCCGGAGATGTTTTGACCTGGGTGCCTGGGACTTCATCAGCAAGCCGTATGATCTTCCTATCCTGAAACTGCGCATCAGTTCGGCCTACGCCCGCAGCCAGCTTGGCTTGATGAAATCGCTTGAGGAAGCCAACAAACGGTTGGAGTACACCAACCAGCATGACTTGCTCACCGGGCTTCCCAACCGCCAGAAATTCATGGCGGATTGCCGCAAGATGTTCGCCGAGCATCCGGATGACCGCTTTGTGATGATCCGCTTTGATGTGGAGAACTTCCGGTTGATCAACTTGATGTTCAGCATGGAGAGCGGCAATACGTTCCTGAAGTACGTTGCCAACCAGCTGGTGGAGTTCGGCAAGAGCAGGGAGTTGTTCTGCTGCGCCCACTTTCATGCGGACATCTTCGTCGCCTGCGGAAAGTGCGCGCGGGAAGGGTTGGTCATCGCGGCGATCGAGCTGTTCAAACGGAAACTGAAAAGCTATTCCATTGATTTCAACATCCGTCCGATCTTCGGCATCTACATGATCAACGATGCGAGGATCGCCGATCCGGATGACATCTACGACAAAGTCAGCCTTGCGTCTCGGCAGTGCAAACGCAACCACCTGTACGATAAGAACTATGAGTTCTACGTGGAACCGCTACGCGAAAAACTGAAGAAAATCCAGGAGTATGTCAACATCTTTCCCCGTGCATTGGAAGAGGGGCAGTTCAAAGTCTACCTCCAGCCGAAATACGAACTGGTCTCCAATACCATCTCGGGCAGCGAAGCGTTGGTCCGGTGGATCAATGACCAGGGGGAGATGATCAGTCCGGGTGAGTTCATCCCCGCATTCGAGCAGAACGGGTTCATCCTGAAGCTGGATTATTTCATGTGGGAGCAGGTCTGCAAGCTGCTCAGCCATTGGCTGAAGGAGGGCAAGCGCCCCAAGCCGATCTCCGTCAACATCTCCCGGATGGATGTGTACAACCCGGAGCTGGTCAGCCAGATCATCGAGCTGGTGGACCGGTACCAGGTTCCGCCTGAGTTGTTCCAGCTGGAACTGACGGAAAGCGCCTACGCGGAGAACCAGGAGTTGATCATCCGGACGATGGGACGCCTGCAGGAGCATGGGTTCACCATCCTGATGGACGATTTCGGCAGCGGGTATTCTTCGTTGAACGTGCTGAAGGACCTGCCCATCGACATTCTGAAGATCGACCTGAAGTTCTTGGAGAAAAGCAGCGATCCGGGAAAAGCCCGGTTCATTTTGGATTCCATCATCCGCATGAGCAGGGGCATGTCCGTTCCGGTCATCGCCGAAGGGGTTGAGGATGAACGCCAGGCGCGGTTTCTCCGAAGCATCGGGTGCGAATACGCCCAAGGCTATTTCTTTGCTCGTCCGATGCCGGTCGCGGAGTTTGAGAAGTTGGCGTTCCCCTCCCAAGAGCAGGAGAATTCCACAAGGCAACGGATGGTTTCCTCTCTGGGGGAGGATTCCACCTGGCGGGTGCTCTCCTCCAAGTTCCAGCGGTATTTCGCCTCCTGCAACAGTGCCATGGCGCTGTATACCTATGACGGCGAGCAGCTCTGCTTCCTGCAGTCCAACCGTGTGCTTGATGAATTGTTCGGCGTAAAGGGTGGGCAGATGGCGTTCACGGAAGACCCCATGAGCATCATCTCTTCCATTTCCCAGGCGGATGTGGAGGACGTGCTCTCCAAACTCTCACCGACCAATCCGTTGGCCCAGTGCGAGATTCTGTGTAATCTTCCGGAGGGCAAGGACATCTGGCTGACCCTGCAGCTGATGTTCATCAGCCAGATCGGCAACCAGAAGGTGCTCCTCGGCATGGCGGATGACATCACCAACCGCAAGATCGTTTTGGAGCAGATGGGTGAGTTCCGGACGGAAACGAACGTCACCATCCGCAAGAACGGTGTCATTTTGCTCATCGAGCCGGATCGCAGTGTCGTGGGACGTGTCCGGAATGCCCTTTCGGCGAATTACGTGGTCTTTGATGTGGCAAGCGGTGGCAGCGGCCTGCGGTTCCTCAGTGAATCGTTCGAGCCGGTGGACGCCATTCTTCTGGATTGTGGAGCGCCGGGCATCAGTTGCTCCGCCTTCGTCCTGCATATCCGTTCTTCGTCCGTCTCGCGTATCCCGGTGATCGTCATCAATGGAGCAGGTGTCCCCGGAGCGGATGGATACCTTGACTCGTCCTTCAGTCCGGAAGCGTTGCTTACCCTTTTGAAAAAGGTGATCCCGCAGAACCGCGTCAGCGATTGATCGGTTTCCCGATGCTTTGGTAGGTGAGGATCTCCTGTTCCATTCGTTCAGGCCATTCGGAGATGGGGATGGTATCCTCCACCTCCGTCTCTTCGCTGTCCAGATTGACCACTCGAATATCCACTTTGGTGGGGTCATCCGTATTGAAATAAACACTCATGGCATAGTTCGGCGTGAGATAAAAGGAACATCCGTCGGCATCTTCCATGATGACGAAGTGCTTGACGGACAGCGAATCGGACACCGGAACCGGGTCGTCGCTCTTTTCTAGGACGGGCAGATATCCGATGAAGTCCTTCCCGCTGAAGATACGGAAATCAAGGGTGGTTGGCATATGGGGGAACAGCGTGGTGAGAAACTGCCGAACAATCCTTACCATGATACACAAACCTCCTTGGTCAATGCTTCTGGTTATACTGTATACAGGCTTTCGGCAGGATGCAATAAAAAAAAGCCTCCATTGCTGGAGGCCCTTCACAAGAACAGGAAATTGGTTTATTTGGTCGGGTTCTTCACCGGGTATTTGGTCAGCATTGCCGCCAATTCCTTGACGTACCGCCCTTTCGGGTAGGCGCGAAGGTAGGTGTAGATGCTGTTCTTGTAGTACGAGTTGATGGCGGCGATACGCTCATCAGCCTGGGCGACCAACGCGCTGGTGTCCACGGCGGAACCATACATTCCCTGCACGGAAGCCAGGAGCCCTTTGTAGTACTGCAACGTATCCACACTGTAGGTGCTGTCGATCAACGTCTGTGCCGTCTTGGTGGCGTATGCGAACAGGTTCGCCTTCACCGTGGCATCTCCACTGGAGATGATCTTGGTGGCGACTTCCTGGGCTTTTGCCAAGGCCTGCTGGGTCAGTTTCCCATCGGGATCATTGGCCGGAACTTCAAGAGCGGCGATGATCTGGTTGATCTCATCCACAGAAGTCTGCTCGGAGACGGAAGCGATCCGTTCGGCCAACGTGGGGGCTTTTGCCGGAGCTTTCGCTTCCGGCATGGTGCCGCTGACGGTGATCACCGTTTTGGACGAGGTTTCCGCTTTGGGCGTGGCGGCAGGTTGTTTTGTCTCAACAACCGCTACGGGCGCCGTGGATTTGTCCGGAGTGGCTTGTGGTTTTGTTTCTGGTTGCGCAGTGGTTGCCTGAGGTGTCGGAATCTGGCTGACCTGCTCCGGTTTGGTAGCGCATGAAGCGAACAATGTGATGGCGCACAGCGCGATCATCAATGGTACACGAATCTTTTTCATGAATAATATCTCCCTCTAATGGACGATGCACTCCTATGGTACCAAGAGAAGGACGGATGGGCAAGTGAGAGGATGCGGATTGTCTCCATTGCAATCTCACCATGGTTCTGGTACGCTTTTTCCAGAGGCTGGGGTTGCAGTCTTGGAACCAAAGAAGGAGGAGCCGTCGGTCGGCGACGGCGTACAAAGCCATGAAGAACAGAAACGCGTTTGTGGTGCTCTGCGTAATTGCCTTGATTCTGGCCGGATGCACGACGACGAAGGTCAAACGGCTCAGTGAAAACACCAAGATGGATCTTTCCGGCAGATGGAATGACACGGACATCCAGTTGATCAGCAATTCAATGATCCAGGATTGTCTGAAAGGGAGCTGGATCAAGGCGAAGACGAAGAGCGGCGGCAAGCCGGTGGTGATCATCGGGGTGGTGGAGAACCGTTCCAGCGAACATATTGACACGACGATCATCAGCAAAAAGCTGGAGGCGGCGTTGGTGAACAGTGGAAAGGTTTTGACGGTCAACGATTTCGAAAACCGTGACCTGCTAGTCTCTGAACGGGAATACCAGGAGGAAAACGCCACCAAGAAGACGGCCAAGGTTTCCGGCAAGGAGACCGGTGCCGACTACATGCTCCTCGGATCGGTGAAAACCAACCTGGACCAGGAAGGGAAGAAATCGGTCAGAACCTACTATGTCAGCCTGGAACTGGTCAACATTGAAACGGGCGTCAAGGTGTGGATGAACGAGGATTCGATCAAGAAATACATCGAGCGGGATGCCTATCGGTTCTGATGAGCATACCACGGACCCTGCTCATCGCGCTCTGTGCGCTTCTTCTTTTCGGGTGCGCCTCAACCGTCTCGTTGGGGAGTGTGGAGCATCCGCTTTCCGAAGGCCGGTATGATGAGGCCGTCACGGCATTGGAGGCGAACAGCAAACAGCTGGAAAGCGCCCAGGGTCCGATCGTGCTGGCGTTGGACCAGGGAATGGTCTTCCATTATGCCCGGCAGTTTGACCTCTCCAACCGCAGTCTGGACAACGCGGAGGGTTTGATCACCGATGCCTTCACCAAAAGCATCACCGAAGGTGTCGCCACCTATCTGGTCAATGACAACGCCAGGACCTATCCGGGAGAGGATTTCGAGGATATCTACAGTAATGTATTCAAATCGTTGAACTATCAGATGCTGGGAAAGACGGAAGACGCCATGGTGGAAATCCGTCGGGCGACGGAAAAACAACAGGTGCTCCGGGACAAGTATGAGAAGCTGTCCGCCAAGACGGCACAGGCGGCAAAAAACAACCAGGTGGATGGCCTGTCCGGAGATCTGGTCAGCATTGAGTTCAGTCACAGCGCGTTGGCCGATTACCTGGGGATGCTGTACTCCCGCAGGCTCGGCGCCACCGCCGACCTTTCCTATTTCCACGGACAAGTCACGTCGGCATTCTCCAGTCAGCCGCATCTATATCCTTTTTCCGTCCCCTCCCGATTGGACGAGGAACTGTCTGTTCCTTCCGGCAAGGCCCGGGTCAACGTCATTGCATTCTCCGGTCTGGAACCATACAAACAGGAAGTGTCCCAATACCTGCCGGTTTCCCGGTCCGGGTGGATGAAGATCGCCCTGCCGGAAATGGAAGGTCGGCAGAGCATGATCTCCCGGGTGGACGTCTCCATCGGGGATGAGCGGTTTACGCTGGATCTTCTGGAAGACCTGTCAGCCGTGGCGAAGCAGACGTTCGCCCTTCGTCTCCAGGACATCACCAACCGGACGTTGATCCGCGCAACGATGAAGGCGGTCGGTACGTCGGTCATTGATGTCGTAGGGCATGGGATCGCGCAATCGGCATCGGAGAACGATCGCCAGGGGTGGGGGCTTCTCGCCGATCTTGCCACGTTGTTCTCCTCGGTGTTTTCCGTCGCCAGCGAACAGGCCGATCTCCGGATGTCCCATTTCTTTCCCGCCATGGCGCGGGTCGGCGGCATCAACGTCGAACCCGGGGTGTATGACGTGACGGTGGAGTTCAAGGATGCCTCCGGCTTCGTGGTCGGCCGGGTGATTTACAAGGACTGCCATGTCAAGGAAGGAGGGCTCAACCTGGTGGAGGCCGTCTGCCTTCGGTAGGTGGTTTCACTTGATTCTCCTCCTCTGATGCTATACGGTGAACAAGGGGGGGGAAAAAAGAGAAATGCATCAGATTGTGATCCGAAAAGCGAAAGGTGAGGATGCTCCGGCAATGCTGGAATTCCTTACCGTGATCGGTTCGGAGACGGATAATCTGACCTTTGGAAAGGAAGGTCCGAGAACCACCTTGGAACAAGAACGTACCTGGTTGTTCCGCAGCAACAGCTTGCGGGGTTGCTTTTTCCTTGCCATGGAAGACCAAACGATCATGGGAACCATCCAGCTTACTGCGGGAACCAGAGATCGGACCCGTCATGTTGCGGAGATGGCGATCGCCGTACGGAAGGAATGCTGGGGTCATGGGGTGGCGACGGCCCTGTTCCAGCGAGCCATGGAATGGGCGGATCGACGGGGCGTGACCAAGGTGAATCTCCTGGTGCGGGCTGACAACGAACGGGCAAAAGGATTCTATGCAAAGTGCGGCTTCGTCAAGGAAGGAGTCAACCAGCGGATGTTCCGGATGAATGGTGCATACATAGACGGGGAGTACTGGGGATTGCTCCGCAATTGAAAAGGGACAGCTTCCGCTGTCCCCTGTGGTTGGAGGCTATCAGAATCGAACTGACGACCTTCTGCATGCCATGCAGACGCTCTAGCCAACTGAGCTAAGCCCCCATGCAACAGTAGGTACTCTATCAGATAACGCCAAAAACTTTCAAGAGGTTTGTACCGCGGAAATTGGGGAAGCTTCAATTGAGTCTTGCTGGGGTCTCTGCTATGATGGATGCATCGTTACGGCAGGGAGGTTGCTATGGAGTTGGTGAAGAAACTGAAGGATGTGCTTTCTTCAGTGTTGCCAATTGTCGTGGTTGTCGTGATCTGCCATCTGTTCGTCACCCCGCTTCCTCCGGGATACTTCGGAAACTTTCTGCTGGGATCGTTGTATGTGATCCTCGGCCTGACGTTGTTTTTGCTCGGTGTGGACATCAGCATCGTGCCGGTCGGACAGGTGATCGGCTCCAAAGTGATGGAAAAACGCAGCGCGTTGCTTCTGGTTGTGGTGGGGTTTGTCGTCGGGTTCGTCATCACCTATGCGGAACCGAACGCGCTGGTCCTCGCTTCCCAGGTTTCGCTGGTAAACCAAGCGATCCAGGCCAGAAAACTGCTTTTGATGCTCTCCTTGGGTGTCGGCGTGTACATCGCGTTGGCCTTCGCCCGCCTGGTGCTCCATATCCCCTTGAAATACGTCCTTTTGGTCAGTTATGTGGTGGTCTTCGTCCTGGCGTTCCTCAATCCGGAGACGATGGTCTCCATTGGGTTTGACAGCGGAGGGTCCGCCACCGGGCCGATGGCCGTCCCGTTCATCATGGCGCTGGGCATCGGCGCCGCGCGGGTGCAGTCGGGGAGCACGGAGATGGATAATTTCGGATTCGTCGGCATGCAGTCCATCGGCGCCATCATTGCGGTGTTGGTCATGGGATTGCTGGTTCCCCAAGGCTCATCCGCCACGGTGGTTCCTTCGTATCCCTCAGGACACTTCCTTTCCATGGCAGGCGCCCAGTTCCAGTCCGTCGCCTCCTCAATGCTTCCGTTGGTGGCGGTGGTGCTGTTCTTCCAGTTCACCCTGCTTCGCATGCCTCGCATCCAGATGACCCGGGTGTTCGTCGGTATGGTGTACTGCTTTGTCGGCATGTCGGTGTTTTTGTTGGGGGCGAACAGCGGCTTCATGCCGGTCGCCTTCGTGTTGGGGAAAGCGATGGGTTCCCTCTCCCCGGCGGCGTTGATCGTCCTGGGATTGGTGCTTGGCGCGCTGGTGGTGCTGGCCGAGCCTTCCGTCTACGTCCTGGTCACCCAGGTGGAGGAGATCAGCAACAACCACATCACCAAACGGATGATGCTGACGTTCCTCGCCGCGGGCGTTTCCCTGTCGGTGGGGCTTGGACTGGTGAAGATGGTCTTTGGCTTCTCCATCCTGTGGGTTCTTGTCCCGGTGTATCTCATCTCGTTCATTCTGTTGTTCACCGGACCAGGATTGTTCGGTGCCATTGCGTTTGACAGCGGCGGAGTGGCCGCAGGCCCCATGGCCGCCACGTTCATCCTGCCGTTCTTCATCGGATCTTCCATGGTGTTCAAGGGAGATTCGTTCGGCATCATCGGCTGTGTATCCATGGCGCCGCTCATCACCATTCAGATGCTTGGCGTCCTGTACCAGCGGAAACTGAAAAAGCAAGGAGGAGGCAAGATATGAGCGATGTGGTGATCTTCACCATCGTCCAGAAAGGAAAGGCGGAGAAAGTGTTCGCCGCCGCCAGGAACGCCGGTTCCACCGGCGGAACGATCTTCTATGCCCATGGCACCGCCCCTTCCCGTCTTCTGTCCATGCTGGGGTTGGGTGACAGCCACAAGGAGATGATCGTCATCCTGACGGAGGAAGAAAAGGAGAACGCCATCATCACGGCGATGTGTGGTGTGGAGAAGTGTCAGGGAGCCGTTTGGGTGGCTCCCTGCGGAAAAGCGGTTTCAGCAGCGGCTCGTGCAGAACGAGCAAGGAGAAGACACAATGGATACAGCATGGGAAATGATCAATGTGATCTGCAACCAAGGGTACTCGGAGGAAGTGATGGCTGCGGCACGTGGTGCCGGGGCTGGTGGCGGTACGGTGGTCAACGGACGGGGTACCGGGAACCCCTGCGGATGTCAAGTTCTTCGGCATCCAGCTGGTCCCGGAGAAAGAGATGTTGATGATTCTGGTGGAGAAGGAAAAAGAAGAGGAAGTATTCAATGCAATTGTCGCCCTTCCTTGTCTTCAGGAACCGGGTAGTGGCATCGTCTACACCATGCCGGTGACACGGTTCCAACTGCTGGGAGGAAAGAGTTCCTTATAAAAGTGTTATTATACTAACACTATGTTATAAATTAAGGAAATTTGTTCAAGAAGTCTTGCAACTTTGTCCCTTTTGTTGTATGGTGGCTTTCGCAAGTTTCAAGGGCATGGCCTTGAAGCGAAGGAAATGGAAAGAAAATGGAAAAGAAAATCAAAGTCGCCGTCATCGGGGCTACGGGTGCCGTCGGGCAAGTCTTCATGTGGATGCTCTCGGACCATCCTTGGTTCGAATTGGCCTATCTCACTGCGAGTTCCGCACGTGTCGGGCTGAAGTACGGGGCTACGACCCATTGGATCATTCCCGTTGAGATGCCGTTGAATGTCCGGAACATGGAAATCAAGGAATTCAACTTCGAGGCCATGAAGAAGGCCGGGGTGCAGATTGTCTTCTCCGCCCTTCCTGCTGAAGTGGCCCGGGAAGCGGAGCCTCAGCTTCGCGCCAATGGCTTCTACGTTTTCTCCAATGCCGCCGCGATGCGGTACGACGATGATGTGCCCATCTTGGTCCCGGAAGCCAACCTGGAGCAGCTTTCGTTGATCGAGAAACAGGGATATCCGAATGGTGGGTTCGTCGTCACCAACGCCAACTGCGTGACGACAGGGCTTACGATGACCTTGGCGCCGCTGCGCAAGTTCGGCATCAAGGACATCACCGTCAACACCTACCAGAGTGTCAGTGGAGCAGGGTATCCCGGACTGTCGTCGTTCGATATCACGGACAACTGTATCCCGTTCATCAAAGGGGAAGAGGACAAGATCGAGAAGGAAGCGAAGAAGATTCTGTCCATCAACCCGGAGATCTACACCTACACGGTTCGTGTCCCGGTGATGGTCGGACATCTGGAAGCCGTCTGGCTTGATTTTGAGAAGAACGTCGAAGTGGAGGATGTGATCAACGCATGGGCTGGTTTCCAGCGGATTCCTGGCCTTCCGTCCAGCCCGGAGCAACCGGTCACCTATGGTTCCGAGCCCACATTCCCCCAGCCGAAGTATGCGTTCTGGGGTTCTCCGAAGGGGATGGTCGTCTATACCGGACGGGTACGCAAGAAGAACAATCGGATCGGCTACATCCTGCTGGTCAACAACATCGTCAAAGGCGCTGCGGGCGGTTCCGTCCTGAACGCTGAGGCGTTTGTCACGAAATACGGCTTGCGCTGATCACTTGGCGTTGCCGAACGAAGAGAGGCTGAGTATCTTCAATGCGGAAGGTTCCGCAATGAAGAAAAAACTGCCTCTCTTTTTTTTGTGCCTCTGCATGATGACCAGTGTATTCGCTTCGTTTCATGCTTCGTCTTCCCAAACCGTTGTGGTTTCTGGAAAGGATGCCAACGGCAGGACGGTGGTGACCAGTCCTGCGATCCCCTCGAAAGAGCGACACGCTTTCCATTCCCGGATGGCTGTCCGGCACCTGGCAAAATGACCAGGGGACGTTCACCTTCGCCGATGGAACGATCCGCTACCACGGGGATTTTTCCGCGGTGGGGCTGGACCGGTTCTTCACCGGTTCGGAGTTTGACCTCGCCTCATTGGTCTCCCAAGGAGACGCGGCCATCAAGGTAAAGAAGTTCTGGCATCGCCTGCAAGTGACGATCTACACCACCCAAGGTGACATCTCGTTCCTGTTCGTCAAGAATGGAGACGCCATCCAGGTGAGCAACCGGTTGTGGCAGTACCGGAAGGAAACGCAGGATGACGGCGGGTACGCCATGTACCGCAGCGCGGAGAAAGGCACCGTCGGCACGTTCCAAAAACCGTGATCACGCTTGGGTGATCACCGTCATGCAATCCTTGACCATCACATGGAGCTTGCGGTCCTGCTGGGAGATATACCAGGACCCCTGACGAGGGCAGTGCTCACAGGATAGCAGCAACGAGTCGTGACGGAAACAGCTTCTGCTGATGAACAGCGGGATGTTGAACGACGGGTTGACCACCGATGGAGTGAACGGCCATTCCGCTTGGTGGAACGACTGGGTCTCCAGCCAGAGGTACCCTCCGGTCAGGTTTTCCGGGAGCAACGAAGAGAGCAGTGACGCCGCGGCGGCGTTGGACAGGTACATGTAGATGTCTGCGAACACCATGCAGGAAGGATGCGCCTGTGCCCATCGGATCTGGGAGACGTTGTTCAGCCCGAAACGCACCGATGAAAGTGCGCCATCATCCTGGAGCTTTTTCACCACGGTTTCCAGATCCTGCCACAGCGCCTCCTCGGTGAACGTCACCGGAGGAAGCGGGCAGTAGAACCTGCCCATCACCTTGTACATCCTCTCCTCCGGCTTTTCCAGATCGGCAAGCTCATGGATGTCCAGCCAGGGAATCGCCCTGCTGGTGGACAGCAGGTTCCGCTCCGGCAGGATTTCCGCCTGATGCGGTTTTGGCGCCGGCCGGTCGTACGGAGCATCCAGCCAGGAAGTGAGGAGCTGGTCCATCGTGGCGTACCAGTCCCGCCGCACCGCCTTGATCTTCGACAAGGGGAGGAAAATCCCGTCATCGGGAAGACCGGTCCGGTTGGAGACGGAAAAACGGCCCAACGAGAAGAAACTCTGGTCGCTTTCCTGGAAGATTTCGTGGAGCGTCTCTTCCAATGATCGTGGTTTTTGCGCCCTTTCCATCACCAGCGGATAAATTTTTCTCACCCGTTTTCCACGGTAATCCAACCGGGTTTCGATGGTGATCTTTCCTTCTTCCAGCGTAATCTCTGTATCCAGGTTGACTTTCTCCGGTTTGAGATCCTTGCCCATGATGGGGAGCGTCTGGTCATGGCGGGAAATGACGAATAGTTCCTGTCCGACGACCGGGGGTGTGGCGCCCTCAGGAATGGCGATGGCTACCGTCATGCCGTTCTGGGCTTCCGGAGCGAAATGGTTGTAGGCGTCGAACATCTGCCCCAGTCCATACTGCACCACCCCGATGGGTTCTTCTTCCGAGGCGACGAAGTATTGGATGCCATCCCGCAGGGCCAGTGGTTCCTGGAGCGTCAGCACCGGCATGCCATTCCGTATCTCCCGCACCGTGCCGATCTTCAGGCCGCGGTGGCGGGGAAAACTGGTTGAACCGAGAGTGGGTGCCTTCCGTTCGGTGAAGTCCTGGCCGTCCCGACCGTAGTCGGCAAGCCATCCTCCCGTCTGCCTGCGGGCGAAGACAGTCTGCAACTCTTTGCGGAGTTCCTCGGTGTGTGCGGCCTCCTCCCCATCCAGCAGGGCCCGGTAGTACCGCGCCGCCGCCAAAGTGTAGGCGGGGCCTTTCATCCGCCCTTCCACCTTCAGGGAGTCAATGCCCATCTCCACCAGTTCCTTCACCGCCTTGGTGCCGTCCAGATCGCTCATGGAGAGCCACCAGCCGCTCCGGTTGATGGGTTGCGGCGTCAGTTCGGCCGGTTTCAGCTCATCTTTGGAGATTTGGAACCACGAACGGCAGATCTGTGCGCAGGCGCCGCCGTTTGCCGAGCGTCCGCAGAATTTCTCACTTGCCATGCAGAGGCCGGAGAAGCCATAGCACATCGCCCCATGGATGAACACTTCCAGCTTGATGGACGGGCACTCGTTCCGGATGGTCCGTATCTCCTCCAAAGTGAGTTCCCGGGAGAGCACTACCTGCTCGAATCCCAATTGTTCCATCATCTTGACGCCCTGGACGGTATGGACGGCCATTTGGGTGGATGCGTGGAGTTTCAGGGTGGGGAATTGGTCGTGGATGATGGACGCCACGCCCAGATCCTGGACGATGACGCCATCGCAGCCAAGGAACGCCGCCCTGCGGATCAAGGGCAACACCTGGTCCAGGTCGTCGTCACCGACCAGTGTGTTGATGGCGACAATGAATCTTTTTCTTATGGTCTCGCGCGTACTGAGGTGAGTTTGGCGAACTCCTCAAACGAGAAGTTCTTCGCCTCTTTGCGCGCGGAGAAGCGGGAGAATCCCAGATAGACGGCGTCTGCGCCGCCTTCGAACGCAGCGAGCCCCGCCTGAAGCCCGCCTGCGGGAAGCAATAATTCAGTCATGGCCCTACAGTAGTGGAAACGCAGGGGAAAAGCAACGTATCAACGACGCTTGCCAAGCTCGTCGACGATCCGCTGGTGCTCCTTCTCGTCCAGCGGATAGCGGATGATCGGGAGAATGCCGATCAGCGAGCAGGCGAAGGGGATCAGGGAGATCAAAGCGTGGATTCCCTGTTTGACCGGTTCGGTCTGGATGGTGTTGGGGACGAAGTGGAGCGAGGCCAGCGACCAGGCGATCACCACGCTGGTGATGGCTTGGGTGAGCTTGGCCAGGAATGTCTGGGTGGAGAAGATGATCCCTTCGTTGCGCTTTCCGGTGGTGTACTCACCCCACTCGATGGTGTCTGCGATCATGGCGGTCTGCACCACCTGAGGGCTTGCCATGCCAAGAGACGCGACGCAGTTCCAGAAGAGCAGGGCGGGGATGTTCCGCCATCCGGTCAGGTAGAAGCCCAGCGAACCGAGGGCGTAGACCAGATAGAAGCCGATGCAGGTGCGTTTCTTGCCAAACTTCCGGGTGAGGAACGGCACCAGCGAGATGCCGATCAGGATGAACGGGATGTTGATGCCGGCGAACAGCGTGTACAGGGAGCCGTCCATCAGATTGTAGGTGGTGTAGTAGATCAGCATGGACAGCTTCGCCGTCTGTCCGATGCCGGTGAACAGTCCGGAGAGGATTACCAAGAGCAGCGGTTTGTTGCCGAAGATCGTGGTGAAAATGTCGCGGAACGTCGGCCGGCTTTCCGTATGGGGGCGCGTCACCCGTTCCTTCACGCCGAAGAAGGTGACCAAAAAGCAACCGACGGTCAGCAGGCTGTACAGCAGGGCGACGATCTGGTAGCCCCGGGCCGTCTGCTGTTTTCCGAAGGCGTCCAGGAGCGGCTTGGTGATCACCGTTGCCAACGCCACGGCGATGGTGGCCGAAAGACGGGGTGCGGAGACGATCCGCGCCCGGTCAGCGCCGTTTTCCGTAATGGTGGATGCCATCGCCCAGAACGGCACGTCGCTTGCCGTATAGATCATGCCGAAGCAGATGTAGGTGAACGCCGCCCACGCGATCTTTCCTGCAGGCGGGTAGGATGGGGTGGAGAAGGTCATAACGGCGAACGGGACGAACAGGATCGGCGTGAAGGCGAGATACGGCCGGAACTTTCCCCAGCGGGTACGGGTCCTGTCTGCCAGCATTCCCATCATCGGGTCGTTGATGGCGTCCCACAGGCGAGCCACAAGGAGGATCACTCCCGCCGCTGCGGCGCCGATGCCGAACACGTCGGTATAGAAGAACAACAGGAACGACGACATGAAGTTGTAGATCATGTTCTGTCCGAAATTCCCGATGCCGTAGGCGAAGACCTCTTTTTTCCCAAGACGCGACGGATTATCCATATGACGATTGTAGCATGAATTGTATAATCCGGATCGATTTGATACCATGGATACAGGAGGGTTCAAGATGGAAGCCAACGGAACCGGCGGGAATCCGATCCTCCACGTGGAGAAGGATACCGTCATTTACAAGCAAGGGCAGGAGTGCTCCACCATGTTCCTTCTTCGCCAGGGAACCGTGGGGCTGTATCTGAACTATGGTACGCCGGAGCAGTTCCAGCTGTGTGAGCTGTCCCAACCGGATTCAAGCCTCGGAGAGATGGGGTTGCTGGACGGGGAACCACGCAACGCCACCGCGGTGGCGCTGACCGATGCCGTGCTGGTGGAGATTTCCGAAGACAAGTTCGGAGCGTTCATCGCGCAGAATCCCATGGAGGCCCGGCAGATCATCGTCGATCTTGCCATCCGGTTCAAGAATGTCACCCAGGAGCTGAAGAATGAGCAGGAAGTGATCCGGGAATGCCTGTCCACCCTTCAGGAGCAGGACGAAAAGAAAAAGAACAGTTTTATGGGAAAGCTGAAAAAATACACCGAGTACTTTTTTAACATCCCAAAGGACGTTCCACCGGACTTGTACGCCGGCTATTACAACCGTTTTCATGGCACGATGTTATAATACTTGAATGTCTCATCAAAAAACGCTACCTTGAACAATGGTTGACGGGGTATCAGCAACCGTTTTGTAATGGTTGATACTTATATATTTCAACGAGGAGATGCCTATGAAAATCAATGAACTCAAGCATGCTCGGCTGAAGAAGTGGGTGGAGGATTTCGCCACCCTGACTCAGCCGGACGACGTCGTTGTCTGTGATGGCAGCGCGAAGCAGTATGATGAACTGGCCGACCTTATGGTCGCCGATGGACTTGCGACCAGACTCAGTGAAACCAAGAAGCCCCATAGCCTTTTGTTCCGCTCTGATCCTTCTGATGTCGCCCGTGTCGAGAAACGGACGTTTATCGCTTCAAAGAAGCAGGAAGATGCTGGTCCGACCAACAACTGGATTGACCCCGTCGAACTGAAGAAAGAAATGACCGATCTGTATCGTGGAAGCATGAAGGGCCGGACGATGTACGTCATCCCGTTCTCCATGGGACCGCTGGGCAGCCCGATCTCCAAGATTGGTGTTGAGCTCACCGACAGCGTGTACGTCGTGCTGAACATGATGATCATGACCCGTGTCGGCACCAAGGTGCTGGACGAGCTTGGCAAAGATGGCTATTTCGTGCCGTGCTACCATTCCGTCGGCAAGCCGCTGGCCAAGGGTGAGAAGGACAATGGCGTTTGGCCCTGCGCTCCGATCGAGCACAAGTTCATCTCCCAGTTCCCCGAAACCCGTGAGATTTGGAGCTATGGTTCCGGCTACGGCGGGAACGCTCTGCTTGGCAAGAAGTGCCTTGCGCTGCGCATCGCCACCGTTCTGGCCCGTGATGAAGGCTGGCTGGCCGAGCACATGCTGATCCTGAAAGTCACCAGTCCGGAAGGCAAGAGCCGCTATGTGACCGGCGCCTTCCCCTCCGCCTGTGGAAAGACCAACCTGGCCATGTTGAAGTCGACACTGCCCGGCTGGGAGATCCACACCGTTGGTGATGACATCGCGTGGATGAAGTTTGGCAAGGATGGATACCTCCATGCCATCAACCCGGAGGCTGGATTCTTCGGAGTCGCTCCTGGAACGTCCATGCAGTCCAACCCGAACGCCCTTATCGCCGCCAGCAAGAACACCATCTTCACCAACGTTGGTCTGACCAAGGATGGGGATGTATGGTGGGAAGGCATCGGCTACGATGCTCCGGGCGAGTTGATCGACTGGAACGGCAATCCGTGGAAGCAGAACAAAGAGGACAAGACGCAGAAGCCCTGCGCTCATCCGAATTCCCGCTTCACCGCGCCTGCCAAACAGTGCCCGTGCATCGCGCCTGAGTGGGAAGCGCCGGAAGGCGTTCCTGTAAGCGCCATCCTGTTCGGTGGTCGCCGGCCCAGCACCATTCCTTTGGTACACATGAGCCGTGATTGGAACCATGGTGTATTCCTTGGCTCCATCGTGGGAAGCGAAGTCACCGCCGCCGCGCTCGACCTGAAGGCCGGCACGATTCGCCGTGACCCGTTCGCCATGCTGCCGTTCTGCGGCTACAACATGGGTGACTACTTCCAGCACTGGATCAACATCGGCAAGAACGCCCCTGATCCGGAGAAACTGCCGAAGATCTTCTACGTCAACTGGTTCCGCAAGGATGCCGAGGGTCACTTCATGTGGCCGGGCTACGGCGAGAACAGCCGTGTGTTGAAGTGGGTCTTCGAGAGCTGCGAAGGAACCGCGCATTCGGTGGATACCCCGATCGGCATCATGCCGGATCCGAAGTACTTCGATCGCCCGGATTCCGTCACTCCGGAGACGATGGAGAAACTGCTCTCCGTCGATGTCGATGGCTGGCTGAAGGAAGTCGCTGACATCCGCACCAACCATTATCCGAAGTTCGGCAGCCATCTTCCGAAAGAGCTCGCTGTCTTCCTTGACACCCTTGAGAAGAACCTCAACGAGGCCAAGGCCGGCAAGTGGGACTACAAGAAGATTGGGGGAAGCTGCGGCTGTGGTTGCGGTTGCTGATTCCTGATTTCGTGTATTTCGCCCGTCCTCTTCGGAGGACGGGTTTTTTTTCTGTTGCAACTTGTTTTGCATTTCTGACAGTTTTTCTGTTTTCCTCCTTTCCCCGTCTTCCCATGCACGCGCGTTCCACCATAAAATTGAGAGACTTCCAAGAAAGTCACATCCTCAATTTTCCAAGGAGTAATCCATGGTAACGAAAGCGTTGTATGGCCCCTCTGACAAGCCACCTTTGCGCAGATGGATCCCACTGAGCATCCAGCATGTGTTCGCCATGTTCGGAGCGACGATTTTGGTGCCGATCCTCACCGGATTGGATGTGAACACCGCGTTGTTCACCGCAGGTACCGGCACGTTGATCTATATCCTGCTCACCCAGGCGAAAGTCCCGGTATTCCTGGGATCTTCCTTCGCGTTCATCCCGGCATTGGTGACCATTTCCGGTACGTACGGATTGCCCTACGCGATGGGCGGCGCGTTCTTCTCCGGCGTCACCTATCTGATCGTCGCGGGGATCATCAAGAAGACCGGGCTGGACTGGATCCACAAGGCGTTCCCGCCGGTGGTGATCGGTTCGGTCATCGTGGTCATCGGCATGTCCCTGGCACCGACGGCGATGAACATGGCGATGTATCCCAATTCCGACGCGTCCCAGGGCTATTCCCTGGTGTTGTTCTCCATCGCCATCGTCACGCTGGCCGTCACGGTGATCATGAACATCTACGGCAAAGGATTCTTCGCCATCATTCCGATTTTGTTCGGACTTGCCGCCGGATACCTGTTCACCCTGATCATGGGCGCGTTCGTTCCCGCCTACAAGTTGATCAACTTCCAGGGCGTGAAGGATGCCGCATGGTTTGGCTTGCCCCATTTTTCCTTCCCCAAGTTCAACCTGGTGGGTATCCTGACGTTCGTCATCGTCAGCTTCGCCACCATCTGTGAGCACTTGGGCGACACGATGACCGTCTCCAAAGTGGTCGGCATCAACTTCTATGAGGATCCCGGTCTGCACCGCACACTCAGTGGTGACGGTCTTGCCACGTTGTGGGCGTCCCTGTGGGGTGGACCTCCCAACACGACGTACGGCGAGAACATCGGCGTGCTTGCCCTCACCGGCGTGTACAGCGTCTGGGTGACCGGTGGCGCAGCGGTCTTCGCCGTGTTGCTCTCGTTCTTCCCCAAGTTCGGCGCGTTGATCCACACCATCCCCAATCCCGTTCTCGGTGGCATCTCCATGCTGCTGTTCGGCATCATCGCCTCCAGCGGCCTGAGGACCTTGGTGGAAAGCGGCGTCAACTACCAGGACAAACGGAACCTGACCATCTCCAGTGTGATCCTCACCATCGGTATCGGTGGTGGTCTGCTTTCCTTCCCGATGGGAAACATGCAGTTCTCGTTGGGCGCGGTTGCGCTCTCCACGCTGGTCGGCATTCTGCTCAACCTGGTGCTTCCTGAAACAAAGTAACCGAATCATTTTTCATACGATGGGCACCGGTACGCCGGTGCTCTTTTTTTGCGGTATACTGATGGCATGTTCGAGATGTTTTGTGAAGAAACGGGATTGCGTGGGGATGTGCGCCTCGCCATGGAGCGATCCTATCGGGAACATCAGGACCTGCCGCTTCGCAGGAGCGCCATCCAGGCTTGTTTCCGGCAGGATCAGGAAGCGCTCTCCACGGTGCTTTCCCAAGGGTTGGACTGGTATGGCCCGGTGTATCCGCTGGTGTTGCTGGGACTGTGCCATGAGATCATCCGGCAGTTCTATCCGGACGAGACGATACGAAGGGAGACGCTTTCGGACATTGCCGTCTGGGAGAGCTGGTATGAACGGCGTCACGGAACCATTGGACTGGACCGGGTGGGCTGGGTGGTCCGCCATGCGTGCGGACATATCTGGCGGTTGGGAAGATTACAGTTCGAATGGGGGCGCTATCCGTTCTCCCAGGTGATCAACCGGGATAGGGATGGTCGGTATCATGTGACGGACACCCCGCTTCCCGACCTGACCGTCGTCGGAAAACCAGGAATGGACGCGGTGCGCATCCATATTCCCCAAGGTGGTCCGCTACTCCCCTCAGAGGTGGACGCGTCTCTCCATCGAGCCGCCTCGTTTTTCCCGTGGGCGACGATTGCCGTCTGTGATTCCTGGTTGCTCGACCCCGCCTTGGCTCAAGTCTGCCAGGACAGCCCCAACATCCGTTCATTCCAGAGCCGGTTCACCACATTCCCCATCCCCCAGCAAGGGGAACCGCAGATTTTTGAGCGTGTCTTCTTCTTTGGTGCCCGCAGGGAAGATGTGCTTTCGTATCAATGCACGACTTCCTTGCAACGGAGAATCCAGGACGCGGTGCGCCGTGGGGTGACGTTCCGCACCACCGGCGGATTCGTGGAGCTAGTCAGTCCAGCGTGATCTCCTCGCCAGGGTGGAGGATCACCCGGCCAGGAGGGGTGAATGCGGCGGCCATCTGGGGGTCGAACAGCGCGCCCGGCTTCATATGCACCGGGATGGTGTGTCTGGCTCCGATCATTTGTGCGCACGCCGTCGCTTCCTTCGGCCCCATGTTGTAGATGCCATCGATGGGGAGGATCGCCCAGTCCAGATGGAGATCCTTCATGTCCTGCATCTCCTTGGTCGTCGAGGTGTCTCCGGCGGCGTACAGCGTGATGTCGTCCATCCCCAACAGGTAACCAACGCATTCGTTTTTGTCGTGGTGGGCATTGTACGCCGGCACCGCCGTGAGGGATATTCCTTTCACCGTGGTATGACGGTAGACGCCATGCTGCAGCAAGTCCCGCTCCCTGATGATCATTCCCTCTTTCTTCAGGGTGACCAGGCTGGTGTTGGTGTGGTCGTAATGCTCGTGGGTGATGAGCACCAGGTCGGCGGGGAGGTCATACCCCGTGCCGGCATACGGGTCGATGTAGACGACCACCCCGTCCGCAGTGGTGATCCGGTAACTTCCGTGTCCTTGATACCGTAAAACCGCCATACGAGCCTCCCTGCCCAGTATAGCACAGACATCCGTTTTGCGGTACGATTGCCCATATGTACCACTACACGTTGCTGGACAGCCCGGCCAAATTCCTTGGCCAGGTGAAGACATGGAAAGAGAAGGGCGTGACCTCCGTCGCGATGGATTTTGAAGGGGAGTTCAACCTCCACATCTATGGGGAGCACCTCTGTCTGGTGCAACTGTATGATGGTACGGATTTCTTCCTGGCCGATCCATTCCGCATCCCTGCGGAAGCCCTTCGGCAGTTCTTCGAGGACAAGGAAATCGAGAAGGTGATGTTCGATTGCGCAAGTGACGCTTCCTTGGTCCGCAAGCAGTACGGCATCCAGCTGGAGAACGTCTATGACATCCGCATCCCCGCCATGGCGCTGGGCTATATGGGAAACCTCAGTGGCTTGATGGAGATGTACCAGCTTCCCCATGTGGAAGGAAACAAGAAGCAGAACCAGACGACCAACTGGCTCACCCGGCCGCTCTCGGAGACACAGATCCAGTACGCGTTGGGGGATGTCGCCGACTTGTTCGCCCTCCAAGACATCCTGAAGGAACAGATCAAGGCGAAAGCATCTGGAACATGAGGTGGATGGCAAGATGCGCGTCTGCGCCAAACAGAAGAATCCGGAACGTCCCGGATGGGAGAAGCTGCCCTCCTACCGGTTCTTCAACCGGCAGGAGCAGGTGTACGCCAAACACTTCTTCCTTGCCCGTGACGGCATCGCCCGGGAACACAACGTCCCCGCAGCCAGGATTCTGGACAAACACTCCCTCGTCGCGTTGGTCAGGGACGTGCCCTCCGACGAGAAAGCGTTCCGCGCGAGAATCCGGTGTTCCGATGAACTGCTGGAGGCGCTCCTGAAGGCAAAAACGGCAGCCTGGCAGGAACTGTCAGGCACCAAACAGAACTAACGCTGGATGTGCTCGGCGATCGCCCGGGCACGGCTTGCCTCACAGCTTTTGACCAACAGGGAAAGCACCTGGCAGGTCGGGGTGGGGATGTGATGTTTCTCGCCCAGCTTGACCACCGTGCCGCAGAACCAATCGTTCTCCGTCTTCCTGCCGGCCACCATGTCCTGGAACATGCTGGTCATGCCATCCTTGTTCAGACGCACGATGGTGGCGATGTTGTCTTCCACCATTGCGCTTGTCAACGGGATGCCTTCAGCATTGGCCACGGCGATCACCTCGTTGCTGGTCATGCGGACCAACTGCTGGATCTCCGGATGGACAAAGTCGCCATACCCGCTCCAGGTGATGGCCGAGAGCGTGTTGAACGCCGTGTTCAGCATGAACTTCTTCCACAGTTCCAGATGAATGTTCTTCGGCACTTCCCAGCCGATGTGCGCCTTGTCAAACAGCCGCTGGATCGCCTTGACCCGTTCGGTGACGCTGTTGTCCTTCTCTCCAAAGACGATCTTCCCCTCGCTGTCCGCGTGGATATGGTTGCCTTGGTGCATGGAGGAAAGTCCTACGGCGAAGCTGTACAGCACCTTCTCTTCCCCGTACGCCTGGGCGACGACCCCTTCCGACTCCGTCCCGTTCAGCAGGCTGAGAATGGAGGTCTTCGGACCAACGGCAGGCTTGATGGCCTGGACGGCCTGGGCAAGCTGCAGGTTCTTTGTCGCGATGATCACCAGATCGGCCACGGCGGGTGAATCGGTGAAATCAAAGTCGACCCGTTTCTCGTTGAAATACAGTCCTTCGGACCGGTAACGCTGCAGACGCTCCCCGCTGGCGATGGCCTGGACATGCTGGTGCCCAAGGCATCCGACGAGTTTCGATCCGTACAGACATCCGACCGCTCCGGTACCAATGATGGCGACAGTGTTGATTTCCATGGCACCAGCATAGCACAAACCACTTTTTCTGTCCTGATGTCCCCAAGTGGTGTATGCTGGGAGCATGAACAATGATACCCGATATGATGGAATGGAATATCGTAACGCAGGGGAAAGCGGACTGAAACTGCCTGTCCTCTCCCTTGGCTTGTGGCGGAACTTCGGAGATGACGCCGATGATCGTACCTGCCGGGATGTCGTCATCACGGCGTTTGACCATGGGATCACCCATTTTGATCTTGCGGATAACTACGGTCCTCCTCCGGGGGCCGCGGAACGGCGCTTTGGCAAAATTCTCCACTCGGACCTGACCGGCCACCGGGATGAACTGGTCATCTCTTCCAAAGCAGGTTACCTGATGTGGCCCGGACCGTACGGAGACTGGGGATCGCGCAAGCACCTCATCGCCGGTTGCGACCAGAGCCTGAAACGGTTGGGGCTGGACTATGTGGATATCTTCTATCATCATCGCCCCGATCCCAACACTCCGTTGGAAGAGACGATGGGGGCCCTCGCTTCGCTGGTGAAAGCAGGCAAGGCGCTGTACGTGGGCATCAGCAACTACCATGCGAAGGAAGCGATCCAGGCCATCACCATCCTGAAACGGTTGGGATGTCCTTGCATCGTGGACCAGGTGCGATACTCAATGCTGGACCGTTGGACGGAAGCCGATCATCTGGCGGAAGCATTGGACGGGAAAACAGGGAATGGTCTGTTTCTCCCCATTGGCCCAAGGGTTGCTTACGGATACCTATCTGTCCGGCACGATTCCTCCGGAGAGCAGGGCCGGTTCAGGAGGTCCGCTGTCCAAGGCGACGATCACGCCGGATCTGGTGGCGAACCTCAAGGCACTGAACACCATTGCCCAATCCAGGGGACAGAAACTCTCCCAGATGGCCGTCTCCTGGTTGCTCCAGCGTCCTGGGGTAACCACCGTGCTGGTGGGGGCCCATCGGGTCGAGCAGTTGTTGGAAACGTTGGGGGCCGTCACGGGACAACGAACGTTCTCCGAAGAAGAACTCCGGAGCATCGATGCACTGACCCTGCCTCAATAAGCGGTGTCTTCCAGGGGAAGGGAAGTGCGGAACTTCTGGTCCCGCCGCCAATAGGCGCATTGGCATGCCGGAGCCGCCGGAATGGTGCACAGTTCCCCGACGCCTTTCGCTCCGTAGGCCAGAGGAAGGGTTCCTTCCCCATGGACGGTGATGATCTCCATCGGCGGCACCTGGGTGGCCCGGAGCAGCCCCAGCGTTCCGTACTTGACCTGCGGCACGCCGTCCTTGACGGGGAAATGTTCCGTCAGGGCGTATCCCAAGCCCATGACGATGCCCCCTTCGATCTGTCCGGTGACGGCCTGTTGGTTGATCACCGTACCGACGTCACACGCCGCCGTGACCTTCGCGACTTTTCCCTGTTCATCCAGTTCCACCACTTGGGCGCTGTAGCTGTAGCCGATGTGGCTGACCGGGTGAGGTTTGTCGCTGGTGATGGGATCGGTTTGTCCAAGGTATTCCCCGAGGAATTCCTGTCCTTCCAGATCCTTCAGCGTCTTTCCTTCCAGTGCGTCACGAAGCTGGACGGCGGCCCGTCGGGTCGCCTCTCCGCAGAATAACGTCTGCCGGCTGGCCGTGCTGGTTCCGGAATCCGGTGTCCGTCGGGTATCCGGAGCTTCGACGACAAAGTCGTCTTCCGTCAGCCCCGGGATGGTCTGGCCTGCGATCTGGACGGTCACCGTGCCCACCCCCTGGCCCATGCAGGCCGCCGAGGTGCGTACGTGGATCTTCCCCCCTTCGACGGAGAGGATGCACCGTCCCCAGTCCGGGACGCCGACGCCCAGTCCGCTGTTCTTCATGGCGCAGGCGATCCCGGTGCGTCCATTCTTGTAATAGGCATCCTTCACCGCCAGAAGACACTCCCGGATCCCCACGTCTTCCCCGGTGATCTGGCCGTTGGGCAACACATCTCCCGGTTTGATGGCGTTGAGCATCCGGAACTCCCAGTAGTCCATCCCCACCTGGTCGGCCAGCAGGTTGATGGCCGTCTCAATGGCGAAGCAACTCTGGGTGACGCCAAATCCCCGGAACGCTCCAGCCGGGACGTTGTTGGTGTAGACCGCCCGGCCCAGAATGTCGATGTTGTGGTAGTTGTACGGTCCGGCGGCGTGGGTGCATGCCCGCTGCAACACCGGGCCTCCCAGCGACGCGTACGCACCGGTGTTGGAGATGATCGTCTCCTTCATCGCCACCAGATGTCCCTCTGCGTCACAACCCACGGTGAGATCAATATCCATCGGGTGCCGTTTGGGGTGGACGTTGATGCTCTCCTGCCGGGTCAACCGCATCTTTACCGGAAGTCCGGTCAGGTACGCGCACAGCGCCGCGTGATGCTGCACGCTCATGTCTTCCTTGCCCCCGAACCCTCCACCGACCAGCATGCTGTGGCAGTGGACCTTCTCCGCAGGCAGTTTCAGCATCCGGGATATCTCCCGCTGCTCGTCATAGACGCTCTGGCCTGAGGTGTACACCAGTACTCCATCGCCTTCCGGTTGGGCGACGGCGCACTCCGGTTCCATGAAGGCGTGTTCCGTGTACGGAGTGTGGAAGACGTTGTGGACTACGTGTGCGCAGGTGGCCAACGCCTCATCGGCGTTCCCGCGAGCGATGTGTTCCGTGTCCAGGACGTTGCCGGTCGGATGTACCAGCGGCGCATCCGGTTTGAGGGCTTCTTCCGGGGTGAGGACAGGAGTGAGAACCTCGTACTCCACCTTCACCAACGGAAGGATTTCGGCAAGCGCCGCTTCCGTCTTGGAGACGATGAGCGCGATGGCGTCCCCGATGTATGCGGTGATGCCGCCGACGGGGATCATCACCGGCCAGTCATGGACCAGGTGCCCCAGCATGTTTTCCGGCACATCAGAAGCGGTGAAGACGGCGACGCAATCCGGGTGACGTTTGGCTTCCGTGGTGTCAATGGAAAGGATCTTCGCCCGGGGGTGGGCGCTGCGCACCGCTTTGGCGTACACCATCCCCGGCAACATGAGGTCATTGGTGAAGATGCCGATACCCAGTGCCTTGGAAACGGCATCCACCCTGCGGAACCGCTCGTCCACGGCGGGGATCTCCACCTGGGTTGTCACCGGGATGTCCTCCCTGAGGTAGCGTGCGCTCATCAACGCCGCTTCAATGATTTTCTGGTAGCCGGTACACCGGCAGATATTGCCGAAGACCGCCTTGCGGACTTCCGCTTCGGTGGGGGATGGATTGGCGTCCAGCAACGCTTTGATGGACATGATCATTCCCGGGGTGCAATACCCGCACTGAACGGCGCCGCATTCGGCGAAACAGAAGCCGTACACCGCTTTTTCCCGATCGGTCAGCCCTTCGATGGTGATGATCTCTTTCCCTTCCAGACGTGAAAGGGACATCACGCAGGATTTGGTGGCTTTTCCCTGGACGATGACGGTGCAGGCCCCACAGGCGCCTTCACTGCAACCGTCCTTCGCGCCGGTCAGACGAAGATGATCCCGCAGATAGGGGAGCAGCTTCATGTCCGGGCCGTCATAGGAGATGTCGTTGCCGTTCACCTTGAAACGCATCACAGTGGTATTGTGGGCCATCATCTTCCATCTGTCAAGCAAGCCCTGTTGCAGATTGTTGCAACCTTACTGGATCGATCCCGGACGGATCGTCTCGGCGTTGGCGCGGGCCGTCTCTGTTGCCGCTTGAAGCGCTTCCTCGAACGTTGCTCCGTTTGCAAGGTGGGCGGTGAATGACGCCGCCAGTGCGTCTCCGCACCCGATGGTGTTGACCGTCTTTGCCTTGGGTACGGAAAGCGTCTTGAACCCCATGTCCCAGTACCAGATATCCTTGCTTCCCCGTGAGAGGATGGTGGACGTGTGATACAGCCGGTACAGCCGGCGCATCCCATCCTCCGCCTCACGCTTCAACGGTTCGTCATCGCCCCCTTCCGGAATGCTTTTGTTCCAGAATGTCCGGGCGAATTCGGACAGGTTTGGTTTGATGACATCAGGCTTCTCTTCCAGACAAAGAAGGAGGTCGTCACCCTTCAGGTCAAGCACCACCAGCTTCCCCTGTGCCTTCGCTTCCCGGACCATGTCGGCGTACAACCGCCGGCTGTATCCCGGAGTCCGGGTGCCGGTGATGATGAGGGCATCGGCAGAGGGGAGGGCGTGGAAGAACGCCTCCCGGACTCTCCCATCCGCTTCCTTCGCCACCGGGGATGGCTCCTCCACCAGTTCGGTGGTTGCCTCCGGGGTGAGGATGGTGGTGCAGGTCCTCATCTCACTTCCCCCATCCACCGAGATGACGGACAGTCCGTCTTCGGCGTACAGCCGCTTCATCTCCTCAACCCGGGAACCTCCCAGGTGGGTGAGCAGGGTGGCGGGAACGCCCATCTGCGTCAGGACCCGGGTGACGTTGGCCCCTTTGCCGGAGGCGTCCAGCCGCGCTTCCTTGGCCCGGTTGACTTCCCCATAGTGGAAATCCCAGAACAACAACGTACGTTGGAACGTCGGATTGAGGCAGACGACGAGAATCATGCCAGGTCCAGCGTGACCTGTTTGTGCGGGCAGTCCAGATGCCGGTAGGTCACCCCGGCTTCATCGAACATCCGTTTGGACGCGATGGTGTTATCGCTGTCCTTGTACTTGTCTGAGAGGTAGATCACCGTCTTGATGCCTGCCTGGATGATCGCCTTGGCGCATTCGTTGCAGGGAAACAGGGCGACGTAGATGGTGCATCCCTTCAGGTTGCCGCCGTTGGAGTTCAGAATGGCGTTCAGCTCGGCGTGGCAGACGTACGGGTACTTGGTCTCCAGCCAGGTTCCTTCCCGGTCCCAGGGAAGCATGTCGTCGTCACAACCGATGGGGAACCCATTGTATCCGACTCCGACGATCTTCTTGTCCTGGTTGACGATGCAGGCTCCGACCTGGGTGTTGGGGTCCTTGCTCCGCAGGGAGGAGAGCACGGCCACTCCCATGAAGTATTCGTCCCAGCTGAGATAATCCGTCCGTTTCTTCATCATTGTGAAATCTCCTTGAGAAACGCGGCGATTTGATCCGCCACGTAGTGTTGTATGGAATGGTACATGGGGAGGCAGTGATACGTATGGTGGTGCTTCTCCATATCCGTTTGGATCCGTTTGAAATGATTGCTGCCGTTCTCCCGGGAAATGATGTCCAGGTTCTTCGGAGGCACCGTCTTGTCCTTCTTGTCCTGGATGGCCAGAAGCGGCACGGTGATCTTCTTCAGGTCCCGCCTGATCGGCTTGAGGTGGTAGATCAACGTGATGCCTTGCCGGGCGAACATCCCATGGTATCCCGTCCAGTCCTCGTTGCCGTCTTCCCCATTTGGTTTCCCGCTGACGTTCCGTGGAATGCCGATGACCGGGAAAAACACGGAGACGATCCGTCCGACAAAGACGAACGGGCTTGCCACCACCCGGTCATGCAGGCTGTTGTAGCAGACCGGAGCGGAGATGGAGACCAGACCGTCCGGAGCCTTGTCCGTTCCGCTGTATGTCTCGCCGATCCTCAGGGTGATGGTCCCTCCCATGGAAAGGCCCAGGACGAACACCTGCTTGTAGCGGGCGCGGAGACTCTCGTACACCCGGGCGATGTAGTCGTACCACTGGGCGAACGAGGTGTGTTCCAGATCCTTGGGGCTCGGTGCCGAAGCCGGGGATCAACGGGGCGCGGACGTCGTAGCCCGCCTTGGAGAAGTAATCGGCGAAGTACTCGAACACCTGGGGGCAGGAAGGGAAGCCGTGGACCATCAAAATCACCCGGTCGCCTCCGCCTTCCTTGATGATGGATCGGCACCGCGGGCTGAAACACTTGGATTCGTCCGGTGCGGGAAGCGGTTTGGTGTATGGTTCATGATAGAACCAGAAGTTCCAGTTCCACAGGAGCAGGAAGATGATGATGCCTGTGATGATGATGGCCATACATCCCAATGTGGCACAATGCGTCGGCAAAGACAAGCATTACAGGTCACGGAGGAACAAAGAAATGGAGGAGGCGAGCTCTTTTTGGACGGAGCGGTACATCGGCAGGTTGTGGCGGGTGTGGGAACGCTTGCCCATGTCCATTTCCCAGACCTGGAAACGCTCGCTCTGCTGCAGTTTCTCGATGGTTTTCAGGCTGGAGAACGGCACCGTCTTGTCCCCTTTGTCCTGTACGGCGTAGAACGGGACGGTGAGGGAAGGAATACCTTTCCGGATCTGGGGAAGATTGGCGATCAAGGAAAGACCGGCGCGCGGGAATATCCCTCCGTATCCCGTCCATTCTTCCTGGCCGTCGTCCCGATCCTGGTGGCTTTGGGTGAACGTCCCATAGGATGGCTTGATGGCGGCCAACGTGCGGACGAACAGCCTGCTGAGCTTCCGGTAGGAGACCACGGCGGAGATGGACACCAAGGCATCAGGACGTTGGTCCGTTTCTTGGAATTCCTCTGCCAGCTTGATGGCCAACGCCCCGCCCATGGAGTGGCCCATGATGATCACCGTACCATATTGCTTGCGCAGTTTCAGATAGTACGAACGGATGTATCCGTACCATTGGTTGAACGAGGTGCGTTCCAGATCTTTGGGATCGGTGCCGAAGCCGGGAAGAAGCGGGGCGTACACATCGTATCCTTCCTGGAAAAAGTGGTCGGCGAAGAAGGTGTAGAGATATGGGGTGGAAGGAAAGCCGTGGATCATCAAAATCGCCTTGTCGTTGCCCCCTGTTTTGATGATGGACCGGCACTTCGGGCTGAAACAACGTGACTCATCCGGCGCGGCGAGGACGGAGGTGTATGGCTCCCGGTAGCCGGGGAGAAAGAGGTTCCAGCAGACCAGCAGGACAAGGAAGAGAAGAATGATGGGGCGGATGATTCGTTTCATAGGGACGAAAACGACCCGGCTTGCACCGGGTCGTCATTCAAGCAAATCGATGCATCAAGGCTTACAGCTGTTCCATGAAGGGCACGATGGCCAACATGACACCGGCTGCAACGGCGGAACCAATGACACCTGCCACGTTCGGTCCCATGGCGTGCATCAGCAGGAAGTTCTGCGGATCGGCTTCCTGGCCTACCTTGCTGGAGACACGGGCCGCCATCGGAACGGCGGAGACTCCCGCCGAACCGATCAACGGGTTGGTCGGGTGCTTCGGGTCGAGCTTGTTCATCAGCTTGCCCAGCAGTACACCACCGGCCGTGCCCAGAGAGAAGGCGATCATGCCGAGGAGCAGAATGCCCAGCGTGTTCAGCGTCAGGAAGTGGCTGGCCTCCATCTTCGATCCAACGGAGAGTCCGAGGAAGATGGTCACCGTGTTCATCAACGCGTTCTGCGCCGTATCGGACAGACGCTTGGTGACGCCGCTTTCATTGAGCAGGTTGCCGAACATAAGCGAACCCATCAGCGGGGTGGCGGACGGGAGCAAAATGGCGTTGACCAACAGTACGGTCAACGGGAAGCAGATCTTCTCCAGTTTGGAAACCGGGCGAAGCTGTTCCATTTTGATCTTCCGCTCTTCCGGCGTGGTGAGCGCTTTCATGATCGGCGGCTGGATGATCGGTACCAGAGCCATGTAGCTGTACGCCGCGACGGCGATCGGACCCAGAAGGTTCGGTGCCAGTCGTGTCGTCACGTAAATGGCCGTAGGACCATCCGCGCCTCCGATGATGCCGATGGACGCGGCGTCATGCAACGAGAAATGAATCCCCGGAATGAACGAGAGCAGCAACGCTCCGATCAAGGCGGCGAAGATTCCCAGCTGCGCGGCAGCTCCAAGGAGCAACGTTTTCGGGTTGGCGATAAGCGGTCCGAAATCGGTCATCGCTCCGACACCCATGAAGATCAGGATGGGGAACAGACCGGTGTTGATGCCGCTGTCGAACAACACTTTGATGAATCCCGCGGCTCCGATCCCACTGGTGTTTGTCGGATCAATCCCAGAGATGTAGGCCTGCGGAATATTGGACAGGATACAGCCAAACCCGATCGGGATCAGGAGCAATGGCTCGAATCCTTTCTTGATGGCCAAGTAGATCAGCAACAGGCCCACACAGATCATCACGGCATTGCCCCAGCCAAAATCGCTGCCGGCAAAGCCTAAGAATCCATACAGACCGGTTGACTCCCACAACTTACCAAATGCTTCTCCAATCATGCCAGGACTCCTTTAGGCGATGGTGATGAGCGCATCACCCGTCTGCATCTGCTGGCCTTGCGTGACGGGGATCTTGGTGACCGTGCCATCGCTGGGGCTGTAGATTTCATTTTCCATCTTCATGGCTTCCATGACGAGGACACACTGGTTCTTCTTCACCACATCGCCCACTTTCACGTTCAGGCGGAGGATCAGACCAGGCATCGGTGCCTTGATGGTTGTTCCGGCTCCGGTGGGAAGCGGTGCGCCAGTGGCGGCGGCAGGGAGCGCTCTTCGCGATAGCTGCCTCATCGATGCCAAACGCCACGGAAAGCGGATACTCCGTTCCATTAACGGTGGCTTCGTTGGCGGAAAGCTTCACGCCGAACGCCTTGCCGTTGACGGTGACGGTGTACTCACCAGCCTTGCGGGCGGCGACTTCCTTCGGATCAATCTTCCGGACGCCGTTGACTTTGCTCTTGCCGGTCAGGAACAGAATGCCCTTCTCCTTGCAGGAAGCGGCGATGAAGATGTTCTCATCCGTGATGGGGACGCCGGCGTCCTGCAGCATCTTGGTCGCGGCCTTGATGCCCTTGGTCGGATCGGCGTCGTTGATGTCGACGACTTTCTTGGTGGTCGGCTCAAGATGCAGCTGCTCGCTGGCCAACTTGACGACTTCCGGATCGGGCGCGACCGGGGTCTTGCCGAAATAGCCAAGCACCATCTTGCCGTATCCTTCGGCAAACTTCTTCCACGGTCCGAACATGACGTTGTTGAACGCCTGCTGGAAGTAGAACTGGGAAACCGGGGTGACGGAGGTTCCGAAACCGCCCTTGGCGACGGTCTCTCCCATCGCTTCGACAATCTGCGGATACTTGTCCATCAGGTTGTTGTCCCGGAGCATCTGGGTGTTGGCCGTAAGGGCTCCACCGGGAAGCGGGAAGAACGGGATTTCCGGATTGACGCGCTGTGCCTCTGGCGGCATGAAATAATCCTTCATGCAATCCATGAATACGTTCTCAGCCTCGCGGATCTTGTGGATGTCGACGCCGAGGTCATAGTCCGTGCCGCGAAGGGCGTGCCACATCGTCAGGATGTCCGGCTGGCAGGTACCGCCGGATACCGGCTGCATGGAGAGGTCAACCTGGCTGGCGCCGGCTTCCAGAGCGGCAAGATACTGGGCGATGCAGCAGCCCGCCGTATCATGGCTGTGGAATACGATGTTCATATCGGGTCCGAGCAGTTTGCGTGCCCGTTTTACGGTCTCATATACGGTGTGCGGGGTGGAGGTGCCGCTGGCGTCCTTGAAGCAGACGGACTCAAACGGAATGCCCGCATCGAGAATGGATTTCAGTACTTTTTCGTAGAAATCAGGATCATGGGCGCCGGTTACCTTCGGAGGAAGGCTCATCATGGTGACGGTCACCTCATGGCGAAGTCCTGCGTCGTGAATGGCGCGGCCGCTGTCGATCAGGTTGTTGACGTCGTTCAACGCGTCGAAGTTTCTGATGGTGCTCATGCCGTGTTTCTTGAACATCTTGGCATGCAACTTGATGATGTCTCTGGGCTGGGAATCCAGACCGACGACGTTGACGCCGCGGGAGAGGGTCTGCAGGTCTGCATCCGGTCCGGCGACCTTGCGGAACTCATCCATCATGGCGAAGGCGTCTTCGTTGCTGTAGAAGTACAGCGCCTGGAAGCGGGCGCCACCGCCTGCCTCAAAATGGGTGATGCCAGCTTCCCGCGCAGCGGCGACGGCTGGCATGAAATCTTTGGTGAAGACACGGGCTCCATAGACGGACTGGAAACCGTCACGGAATGCCGTGCACATGAACTTGACTTGCTTTTTCATAACAAGGACCTCCTAGGTGTCACTTCTTCTTTGATTGGACAAACGCTGCGGCGATGGCGGCTGCAATCTCAGCATCATTGCCTGCAGACGGCGCAACGCTTTCCACGACGGGGCTGGTTGCGGCTGGCTGTTCTTTCGGGGTGACTTTTCTGACGATCGAGGACATCCCTTTGGTCAGAAAGACGAGAAGCGTAAGAAACACAAACACTGTTCCCATGCCCAAAAGCAGAAGGATCAGACCATCCTGCAGGGTGGTAACAAGCAGCGTGTGTTCGGCAGCGGTGAGAAAAGTCATATACTGATCTCCTTCAACAAACGACAGGACCATTGGCGCACACTACACCATGGTATTTACCCCATTATATGGGAAATGATGAGAAAGTATCAAGCAAGGCAAACTTATTGGACTCAAAAGAATATCATCCGTCAAAACACCCGCTGGAAGACGTCTGATATTGTCTGTTTGCATATTTACGGATATGTTTGGAGCTAGGAGTGAGTATGCCGGAAGGAATTGATTTTGAACAACAGATCGCCCAGGATCGGGCGATCAAGGAACATATGGATGCCATCGGGAAGAAGATCCTGGTGATGAGCGGCAAGGGCGGCGTGGGGAAGACCACGGTGACGATCAACCTTGCCAACGCATTGGTGGACAGCGGACGGACGGTGGGCATTCTGGACACCGATCTGCACGGCCCCAATGTGGCCAAGATGCTGGGGTGCGAAGGCGCCTCGCTGGTCAGCAACGACGAAGGAAAGACGTTCGAACCGGTTCAGGTCCGTCCCGGTCTGAAGGTGATGAGCCTGGCGTTCGCCACCCAGGAGGACCAGCCGATCGTCTGGAGGGGCCCGATGAAGATGAGCGCCATCCGTCAGTTCCTGGAACAGGCCAACTGGGGACCGCTGGACTATCTGTTGATCGACTCGCCTCCGGGGACGGGGGATGAACAGTTGACCGTCTGCCAGTCGATCCGTTCGATGACTGGCTCGATCATCGTCACCACGCCACAGGACGTGGCCATTCTGGACGCCCGCCGCTCGGTGAATTTCTCCAAACAGTTGAAACTCCCCGTGCTGGGGGTCGTCGAGAACATGAGTGGTTTGATCTGCCCGCACTGCGGAGAGGAGATCGACCTGTTCGGCAAGGGTGGCGGGAAGAAGCTTGCCGAGGAGACGGGAGTGCCGTTCCTCGGTTCGATCCCCATCGAACTACCGGTGCGGGAGGATGAGGACAAGGGGACCAGCGTGCTGAAGGACAAACCGCAGAGCGCGTCGACCAAAGCATTCCTTGCCATTGCCGCCCAGATTGACGGGAGCAAGGCATGAGCGATCCCTTCGGCGTCGGTGACAGCAAGGATACTTCCCACCTGGTGTGGAAGGATGTCTCTCCGGTCCGTGTTTCCTATCATGGCCCGATTTTTGACGTGGCGTTGGTGGATCGTCTGTCCACCGACGGGCGCAAGGGAACCTTCGTCGAGGTGCTCTGTCCCGAGTGGATCACCGTAATTCCCTGGTACCGGGCTTCGGACGGCAGGCCGATGTTCATCATGGAGCAGCAGTTCCGGCATGGGGCTGCTGCCGTTACCAGGGAATTTCCCGCAGGGCTGGTGGAGAAGGGGGAGGATCCCAAGGACGCCGCGCTGAGGGAGTTGATGGAAGAGACGGGGTGCACAACCCGCACGATCACCAAGCTTGGGGACATCAATCCGAACAGCGCGTTCATGTCCAACCGGGCGAATTTCTTTCTTGCCGAGGGCTTGGAGCCGGTTTCCGGCCAACATCTGGACAAGAACGAGCAATTGGATGTCCTGTCCGTCCCGGTCGAAGAGGTGATGCGGGACATCGGGACGGGTATGTACGACAACGGCATCATGATGATCGCCATGGGGTTCTTTTTGAAGGAATCCCGGAAGCGACCGGAGTTGCTGCCCCAAGGAGGGAACAGATGAGACGGATACGCACAGCCATTGTGGCTTTGCTCGCCATCGGAGCTCTGGTGCTGGCCGGATGCGCCACCACCGAAGCGGTGCAGGGGACGATCACCGTAACCGGAAGCGGTACGGTGGAGGTGAAGCCGGATATGGCCTCGTTCCGTGTCACGGCGAAGGAGACGCGGGATACCACCAAGGAAGCGCAGAACGCTACCAACGAGAAGGTTGCCCAAGTGCTGGCTCTCTTGCGCGCCCAAGGCGTGGCGGAAGATGACATCACCACGCAGAGCCTGAATCTGTACACCGAGTATACTTGGGAGAACAACAAACAGCAGAAAGTGGGGGAGAGTTGCTCCCAGACCCTCTCCGTCAAGCTTCGCGATCTCTCCCAGCTGGGCAGTGTGCTCGACCAGCTTGGCGGCATCGACTCCTTGTCGCTGGATTCCATCCAGTTCGACAAGGCGGATAAATCAGCGGAACTCGCCGAAGCGAGGAGAAAAGCGGCTCTGGATGCCAAGCAGAAAGCCGGCGTGTATGCCGAGACCTACCATATGATCTTGGGCTCTCCGCTTTCCGTCACGGAAGGCACCACGGCTACCCAGCCGGTGTACCGCAACGCGAAACTCGCCTTGGCCGTCGCTTCCGAAGCGATGACGGCGACGGAAGCACCCAGCGGTGTCTTGTCTCTCAACGCGGTAGTAACGGTGGTCTTTGGGGCGGGAAACTGACCCAAATTTGTTCGCCGTTCAAACAAAAGGGATTCCCGGAAGAAAAATTCCGAGTGAATCCCTTTTCTTTTTTCCCCGAAAGTGGTATATCTGCAGTGTCGGTGAAGTTTGTTTATCAGTGACTCCACCCGTTTCCGAAACGTTGTTTTCCCCCTCATGCAAATGAGGTGACGGTCCGGAAACCTCCCCCGCTTCATGCGGAACTCCTACAAGGGTGCAAGCTTGTGGGAGCTTTTTTTTCCTCCGGTGACGTCGGCATTTGGGCGGATAAGAGAGGAAAACATGTCCCATTCTTTGACCGTTCTTCCTTCAACGAAGCCTTGCAACTGCCGATCCAAGAACCAACAGCAAAGTGTTTGTCTCTTGTTGTCTTGCAGGGAATGAGGAAAGCCAATCAGTTCTCTTCGTCCGGGAGAAGATCCTTGTACCCAACTCCCAGCGGAGGGGCGAGCTTCTTCGCCAGGTTGACGCCCAGGTGCCGCTTCCCATGCTCCAGCAGGGAAATCGTCTCACGCCTCACGCCTGCCTGTTGGGCAAGCTGCTGTTGGGTGAAGCCCTTTTTGTTCCGGAAGACGAACAGCCGGTTGCCGGGAATCTGCAAGAGTCGTTTCCCTTCCTGGTATACGGGGGACTGTTCCATGGCGATCAGCTCATCTTCATTTTCGTTTTTCTCCAAAATAATCGCATTGGGATAATGCTCCTTGATAATGGGGAGAAGGAGCTTGCTCCCCGAGTTGATGGTGATGTCAATATGGTGCGTTTTCTCTCCTACCCGCATACGATACCTCGAAAATGATTGTTCCTTGCTTCCAGGTCCAACATGCCACCCAACGAGAGGTGAGATGACAATGGTACCTGCCTTCTCCCAACATGGAATAGTTATGCCATCCCTGTTGTTCCGGATCTTTTTTGCGAGATCATCAAGCAATTGCGCGAAGGTTGCCTTCACGTTTTGTAGCAACTTGTACAGCTTTCTGGGTTCTCTTCGACATATAATACATGTTACGTTAAGGCACAATATCTTATTTATATCTTTTTTGTGGTGAAATTGTGATTGGGAATATGTGGCTGGTGACTTGTAAAGAGGAATGTCCTGATACTTGATCCTGATGTTTAGAGCTCATCAACCAGCCTCCATGATACTGCATTTTGATGGTATGAGACCGAACTCCTGCCTGAACCTCTCCAGGGGTGTGGAACCGTCGAGGATCCTTCTGGGGTAGGCGTTCATCCAGCGCTGGATTTCCCGGACGGTCCTGTCCGCCACCCGGGCGAAGTCGGTACCTTTGGGGAGGAACCTGCGGATGATGCCGTTGTGGTTCTCGTTGGCCCTCCGCTCGCAGGAGCAGTAGGGGTGGGCGAAATACAGCGTGGGGCCCCTGGCACGAGCCCTCCATCCCGCTGACGTCGGAGAACTCGCTGCCGTTGTCGAACGTGATGGACCGGAAGACATCACGGAACCTGGCCGCGCTCTGGTTGGGCATCCTGGGCATGATCGCGTAGCGGGTCTTCCTCTCCACCAGCGTGGGCAGGCGGCTCCGGGACCCGTCCTTGGAGCTGTAGACGGTCTCCCACTCCCAATGGAAAAGAAAACCCTGTATGAGGTGCTTGATAGGGTGAGTGAGGAATACTGCCTGCATGAGGATGATGTGAAATACGCGGCGCATTGCTATCATAATGAGCAGGACGATATCCCGAACTTCGAGGTGATCAAGAGGGATGCCGATCCTGTGGCCTATGGAGAAAAAATAGGCGAGAAGATCAACCGTCTTGACTACAGCATCCGGCTCAAAGCTGCGCTTAAGCGGATCTTCGACGAATATGTGTTGCCTTTCAAGGATGTGAACTGAACCGTTGCAGAGACTTTCAGAAGGTGAATGCTTCATCCGTCATCCGGGGAATCGTCCCGGTGGGTTCGGGGTCGGATTCCAGCACATCGGTGACGTACTGGTTGGTGTTCTCTTCTTCGTACAGGAGCCGGTACAGCGCCTGGACGATGGGGAAGTCATCGGCTACGCCCTTCTCCCGGGTCATCTCTCCCATCAGCTTGATCGTCCGGTATCCTTCCACGATGGTGGAGGAAGTACCGCTCTGGTCCAACGTGAAGCCTTTTCCGATCAACAGACCCATGGTGCGGTTGCGGGAAAGATCGTTCAATGAGGTCAGTCCCAGGTCCCCGATGCCACAGTAGCGAAAGATTGCCTCTTCCTGGCAGCCGAACAGCTGGAGGAACCTGCGCATCTCTCCGACGCACTTGGTGTAGATCAAAAAGTCGACGTTCGGGCTGTTGTACTTGCCGGAGACCACGCCGATGGCGACGGCATACATGTTCTTCAGAATACTGAGCAGCTCCACCGCCCGGATGTCCGACGTGTAGTCCATCTGGATGCTGGTCCCGGCAAGGATCTGCTTGCGGAACTGGTCGTAATCCTCTTTCTTTCCGCCAAACGTGAAGGCGGTGGGAAGCCCGTTGAGCACTTCGATGGCGAACGACGGCCCTTTCATGCTGGCCGTCCGGCTGAACGGGATCCGTTCGGTGATGAACGCTCCGTCATCACTCATCCCTTTGGCGAAGTTCACCACCAAGGCCTTCTCATTGGCGATCCCTTTGATCGCCTTGGCGAACGGGACGATCACCTTGGACGGAATGACCAGGAGAATCTGGTCGGCGTAGGCGAAAATATGGAGGTCTCCGGTCGCCCGGATGGAGGTACTGAGAATATGGGTCGGGAAATAGGCGCTGTTGCGGTGCTCCTTGTTGATCTCATCCACCACCGATTTGTCACGGTCGTACAGGATGACGGTATTGGAGACGTTCCAGCACAGGCGTTCGGCAAGCGCGGTCCCGAATGTCCCCGCGCCGGCGATGATGACGGTGTTCTGCATGATTTCCTCTTTTTCCACTATATCGATGGTGGCGGGAAGAGACAAGGTTGCAAACGGAACGACTTGGCGTTATCGTTGAGGATATGAGTAGTAGAACAATCATCATTGGAAACGGCATCGCCGGATTTACCGTAGCGTCTGCGCTCGCCAAGGCGGGGAAGGACGTCATTCAATACAGTGAGGAACCCTGTGGGTTCTACAGCAGGATCAAGCTCCCCCAGGTGCTGTGTGACGAAGACGCCATGGAAAAACTCCCCGCCGCCCAGTGTCCTGTCTATTTGAAACAAGGGAACGTCACCGCCTTCGATCCCGTGGCGAAAACCGTCACGTTGAAAGACGGCCAGACGGATCGGTATGATAATCTGGTGCTTGCCACCGGCTCGCGGGGCAGGAGCCTCCCGATCTTCTCCGGGGTGAATGGCGTTACGACGCTTCGTACGCTTGCCGATGCCAAACTGCTCTCCCATGAGCTGAAGGATCCGGTGTGCGTGCTGGGCGGTGGATTGCTTGGCGTGGAATCGGCCAGAGCCATCGCGTCCAAGGGCTTTTCCGTCACCGTACTGGAAGGTGGGCCGCACATTCTCTGCCGGCAGTTGAACGAGGATGCGGCGGATATTCTTCGTGCGAAACTCAAGGCGGATGGCCTTGGCATTGAAGAAGCGTTTGCCGTCGATTCGGTGGAACAGCAGGACGGAAACATCACCGCCGTGGTGTCCAAGGAAGGCAAGCGGGTGCCATGCCGCACCATGCTGCTGTCCGTTGGCGTCAACCCGGAAGTGACGCTGGCCCGGAACGCGGGCCTCAGGGTGGAGCGTGCCATCGTGGTGGACGACCACCTGCGAACCTCGGCCCCGGATGTCTATGCCATCGGGGATTGCGCCCAGTATCAGGGCATGGTGCCAGGCATCATGCCGGTGGCCATGGGAATGGCCAACACCCTCACCCAGATTCTTCTGGGGAAGGATGCGACCTACGAACCACCCCAGTTGATGACACGGCTGAAGGACACGTCGTTTGATTTGATCAGCATCGGTTCCATTGAAGGGAAGGCGATCGAACAGACAGACGGGGACCGTCACATTTTCCTGTTCACCCATGACGGAATCCTCTGCGGCGCCATTCTGCTGAATGCTGCCGACCAGCTGGCCAAGGTGAAAGAAGGGATGGGAAAGCCGTTCAGTGCTTTTTGATCACATAAAGCCGTGACCCGAAGTCTCCCAAGAGACGGGTCTCGCCATCAAAGCCGGTACCGCTGAACTGTTGGTTCAGTTTGATGCCGGCGTATTTCAGCACGCTTCCGCTTACCGTATAGTGTTCGAGCTCCCCCGGCAATGACACGTTGTCTGCGGCAAGGTTCCGCACCGTTTCGTTCTGGCTTCCCGGAATTCCTGACCGTTTGATCAGGGAGCCGAATACGGACAACGGGATGCGTTGCTGGCGGGGGAATACGTCGTAGATGACGCCTTCCTTCGCCTGAGGGACCAGCAGAAGATCATTGCCGGTATTTGCCGGATTGAGGCTTTGGAACCACAGGACGAGCAACGTGTTTCGATCCGGGCTGGCGCATATCCATTGGATGATGTCGTCATGGCGGATCCTGCTGAACGAGCCGAACTGGAAGATGGCGCGGAACTGCCGGTAGAAGGCGATCTCTTCCGCGATCTCCTGCTTTTCCTCATGACTCAATGTCGTGACATCCAGTTCATATCCAAGACTGCCAAAACAGGCGACGTTGAACCGGCTTGCCAGTGGGGTGACACGGAGCGTCTGGTGGTTGGGGCACTGGCTGACATGGCATCCCATCGTCGAGGGCGGATACCCGTAGCTGGTACCTTCCTGGATGGAGAGCCTGCTGTAGGCGTCGGTGTTGTCGCTCACCCAGATCTGGCTGCAATAACAGAGCATTCCCAGGTCGAACCGGTTGCCACCGGAAGCGCATCCCTCGAACAGAACATTGGGGAATGCCTTGGTGAATCGGTCAAGGAGTCGGTACAGGGAGAGCACATACCGGTGGGAATATTCCCCGAGGTTGGCAATCTCCTTGTTACGGGAATCAATGTCGGAGAAAACCCGGTTCATGTCCCATTTGACGTAGTTGACATCACACTGCTGGAACACGTCGGAGATGGTGTCGAACAGATACTCGCGCACTTCCTTGCGGGTAAGATCCAACAGGTACTGATGCCGGCCGACGGACGGCTCCCGTCCGTTGATGGCGATCATCCAGTCGGGATGCTCTCGATACAACTGGCTGTCCTTGTTGACCATCTCCGGTTCCACCCAGAGTCCGAACATCATGCCAAGATTGTGGATCTTCTGCGCCAGTGTGGAGAGACCGGAAGGAAACTTGTTCAAGTTGACGTGCCAGTCTCCTAGGCTTGTGGTGTCATCATCACGGGAACCAAACCAACCATCATCCAGGACAAACAGCTCCACACCCAGAGAGCTGGCCTGCTTGGCCAGTTTGAACAAGGAATCCTCGGTGAAATGGAAGTACGAGGCTTCCCAGCTGTTCAGGAGGACGGGACGCTCCCGGAACTTCCAGACGCCACGGAGAATATGATTGTTGACGAATGCGTGGAACTGGGCGCTGGCTTGGCTGAAGCCGGCGGCGCTGAACGTCAGGACGGCTTCCGGGCTGGTGAACGATTTTCCGTCTTCCAATTTCCAGCTGAACAGATCAGGGTTGATGCCGGAAAGAAGCCGGGTTTTGCCGAACGGACTGACTTCCACCGATTCCCGATGGTTGCCACTGTACACCAGGTTGCATCCGATCACATTACCGAAGTTTTCCGTGGCTTCAGGGCGGGAGAGGAACACCAGCGGGTTGTGTTCCGCCGACGAGACGCCGCTGCGGCTTTCGTTGACCATTGTTCCCGGAAAGATCGGGCGGGTATCCTTCTCCCGTTCCCTGGCCCACGCCCCATGGAACGTGGTGAGGTTCCAACGGTCATCAAACAGGTCCAGCTGGAGGGACGCAAGGTTATGGACGACCATCAGTTTGTCCGTATGGTTGGTCACCGTGGCGGAGCGGGCGATCACATCACAGGCATCGAACGTGGTGTAGGTCAACGTCAGGGCCACGTCCAGCACACGGTCTTTCAAATGGACGCTCAGCGTCTGGCATTCCTCAGGAGCTCCATAGGATTGCGCCCCGATGCCGGCGATCACCGGTTTCCCTTTGATGATCTCCCCATCCTGTTCCTGATAGACGAAATCCAACGTACGTTTGCCGTTTCCGTAGGCGATGGAGACCATCGGGATACGGTAATCCCCTTTGCCTTCGGTGGAATACTCCATGCAGAGGTTTTCCAGAAACAACGTGTCATGATCATTGTCGTACGCGACACCCGTACCGATGCCCAGGTGGCGTTTTTCCCGGATGGCGTCAAGGTCGCCTTCCGTCAGGGAAAGACGCGGACCGTAGTACAGATGTTCCAGATGTCCCGTCTCGTTGACGCGAAACAAATATGTGGTAGAGTGAGTAGAGAGCGTGAAGACGTTGTCAGTTTTCTCGATCATGGCGGACCCCTTGTTGCATTGGGATGTGGCTATAAGTATAACGGTTAGGGGGAAAAAGAACAGTCTCCCCGGGATCATTTTTTGAGAGGTTTGGAATGGACGTACGGAGAATACAGCTTTTCGGTGGACGGACGGCGACCCTGTTGGACAACAATCTGGTCCGGTGCGTCATCGAAGACCAAGGGGGGATGGGTGTGGAGCTTTCCGCCATCAACCTTTCCGGAGGACGGGAAAACAGCGCCTATCTTTCTTCGTTCCGTTCCTGTGGATGTTCGGAAGGTGAAACGGAGGAGTCCAGTTACTGGAAGGATACCCCGATATGGAAACATCTGGCGGGAAGCACGTTTGTGTTTCCCAACTACGGGCCGGCCTGCGTGGTTGAGGATGAACCGCTTCCCCGTGGTGGGGTCACCGCCGTGCAGGACTGGATGGTACAGCGGTACGGAACCGACGCCAAAAGCGGTGGGGTGTGGATGCTCTCTTCGATGCGCAATCGAATGGGTGGGTATCTGATCCGCAAGATCGACCTGTTGCTTCCCGGACAGAACGTCCACTATACGGCGACCAGTGTGACCAACCAACGGGAGCGGCCGATCAAAGGGAACGCCGTATGGACCAATCATGTCGGTGCTCCGTTTCTGGAAACGGGGTGTGTGGTCAACGCGTGCGCCAAGACGTGGATGACCCAGCCGGATTGGCGGGAAAACCTGGGAAACCATGGGTTTGACAACGGTGTCCAGTTTGATGACCTTTCCCATATTCCCGCCCAAGGGGGAAAAACGCTGGACTACACCGTCGTGCCTCCTCCCAACGGCTTCACCGATTTGATCACCGGTCGCGTCCCCCGGGATTTGTACGTCGGCTGGTCCAGTGTGATCAACCCACGCCAGCAGATGCTGTACTTCACCTTCTTCCCCGGCCCGATGGCGTTGGAAGAGGGTGACATGCCGGTGAACTTCAACAATTTCCTGTTCAACTATGGCGGAATGGACGAAACACCGTTCGTAATGTACGACAAAGGATCCAGCCAGTCGTTCAGCCTGGACTGCGGTTCGGGAACCGGCATGCTTTCCCTGGGGCTGGAGGAGTCGCTGAAGAAAGAGACCTTGATGGGGGTGGACACCAACGTGACCATTCCTCCCGGAGAAACCCGTACGATGTACTACGCATCAGCGTTCCTTCCGTTTGAAAACCCCAGGATCGGATTGAACTTCTTCACCGCCGAAGAGAGTGAAGGGGGGATGGTCGTCAAACGGACGAAGAGCTGGGCGTTCATCGCCAGCGACACCCGTTTCTCCGCAATTCGAAGGCTCAGGAAAGAACTTATCGGAGAGAAAAGCGGATCGGGTATCTGATCATCACCGCAATGGGTTTCCCGTTTCTCATCGCTGGCTCTCCTTTGAGTCCGAGAAACGCGACCTTGGCCGCTTCCCCGAATCCATATCCGGGGTCTTCCAGGATATCCACCCGGTCAACCATCCCGGTATCGGAAATGTACAGCACCAGCAGGACGTCCCCGGTGATCCGCTGCCGCTTGGCCGCCGGGGGATAGACAATTCGTTTGGAAAGCTCTTTGGTGTTGAACGTTGGAGCAGTGGTGTCCCCATCCATCTCGGCGTATCCCACCGATACGTTTTCCACTTCATCTGTGGGGGTGGACGCGATGCGCTCGGCGGAAGCGGTGTCAGGGACAGGATTCGTAACGGTTTGTTCCCCAGGTTCTTCTGGTAATGACGGAGCATCCGTTCCTGCATCTTCCGGCTCTCCGGCCTCAATTGTTTTCTCTGGTGCTGCTGGCGTATCGGAGGGAGTGGGAAGCGGGGGAAGCAGTGCGGAAAGTTCCGTGATGGTGGGAACCGGAAGGTCAGCTGGAGGAGCCGGTGCCTTGAGTGCACGAAGCGGGAGCAATGCTTTATCCGGGGTTGGGAACGGAGCGGGAGATGGAGGTATCATTTTCTCCACTGGCAGGGAGACCGTCTTCGCCTCTGATGCCTGGGACGCGGGAGACGCCAGGTGGATGACCGCCTGGTCGGCATGGGCGAAGGTCGCCTCTTCATAGCGTCCCGGGAGGGGAAGCCAGAGGAGCGTGATGCAAAGGAGAACGGTGAGGGGAATGACCCCATACCTCCAGTTAGCGCGCATCCTCTGCCTCCACCAGCAGGTGCAGGGTGGTCACCCCGTTTTCCTTCAGCTGGGTGATGACCGGTTCGACGAGCGAGAATGGGGTGGCCTTGTCCGCCATGAGATTGGCTTCCGGGACGGAAGGCAACTGCTCTGGCGTGATCATCTGTTCCTGGTAATAGATGGTTCCATCGGAAGCCAGATAGACGGTCGGATAGGTTTCGGTGAGTTGTTCATAGGTGAGGCTTTCCGCTTCATCAATCTGCGCCGGAACGGTTTTGGTGGTGATGGCGAACACCAGGAAAAAGAGGAGCAGGAGGAATGCGATGTCCCCCATGGATGTTTGTGGGACGTGCTTATGTTCCATGGATCGATACCTCCGTACCGGTTTGGTTGGCGAGGGAAAGCAGGTCCACCACGTTCTGCCAGGGGGTGGTGTCTTGGATGGAGATGTCCGCTTGCTTCACCGTAGCAAGCAGGTTTTCCAAATTTGTTCCCGTGAGGGGTGTTCCTTGGTACCGGACGGAACCGTCCGCTTCAAGGACCAGGGAAATGGTGGTCTCCTGGGAAGAGGCTGTGGCGGTGGATTGTCGCAGCGTCAATGCTTTGGAAGATTCCAGACCGGCAAGGAGCAGGAAGAAGAAGATCAACAGGAAAGCGATGTCGCTGGACTGGGCTATTTCTTTGGGTCTTCGTCGCATAGGCTGTCCAACCAAAGGCCGAGCAGGTGGCTGGCCAGAGTCGTGATGACGGCGATGATCAGGCCGAAGGCAGTGGTGTACAACGCTTCGTACAAGCCGGATGCCACCACCTGCAGTTGTACTGTTGCGGCGTTGCTCACCGCCTTGAATGCGTTGATCATCCCCGTCACCGTCCCGAGGAATCCCAGGACGGGACTGATCATGGTGATGAGGTCAAGAAGGGAGAGCAGGCGTTCCGCCTTGGTGCGATCCAGCACGGCCCTTTTTCCGCTCACCAACGCAAACGTGATGACCCGCTCGACGATCACCACGACGGCAAGCGCCAACAGGCCGAAGAGCGGCCACATGACCGCACCTCCGGCATACATCAAGGACAGGAACGTCGTCTGCTCCATGCCGACCTCCTACAGGGTGTACGTCCCGCCCAGGCGGATCTTCATGCCGGGCATCGGGTAGTAATTAGCATAGTAATACTCGGTATCCAACAGGTTGTCGATGGCAGCATACACTTCCAGTTTCTCCATCACCTGGGCCTTGACGCTGATATTCATCAAGAAAATTGACGGATATGCCTGTTGGTATGTCGCTCCCAGATATTGCCCGTCGAGGGAGAAGGTAAACATCTTGAACACATAGCTTGCCGAGAATTTTGCGGTGTGCTTGCGGATGCCGCTCACCTCGATTCCATCATCGATGGTCTGCCCATAGGACAGGTCATAACTTTGGTTGAGCAGGTAACTCGCGGTAAGGGAAAGACCTTCAAGAGGCGTGACCGTAATGGCTTGTTCGGTGCCGAAGTACACGCTGTTTGCGATATTCTCTGGCCAAGATTGGGATGTTGTCGCGTCATACCCGGACCAACTGATCGCATCCACCATGTATTTGGTGAACACAGAACCTTCATAGGTGAGGTTTTGGGTTTTGTAGGTAACCCCCGCTTCTCCGTTCACCCCTCTTTCCTTCTTGAGATCTGGATTCCCATGCATGCCCCATGAGTCTAATACCCAGTACAAGTCACTGAATGTCGGCAGGTTTTCCGCATAACTTACCGATGCTGATACGGAGAGTGGAGACGAAACGGTATACACCGTACCAAGCGAGGCATTGGCAAGGAACGTGTTTGGCGATGTCGCATATCCAAGGTTTACGGCTGGATAGACGCCAAGTTTTCCATCAAGGAAATAAAAGGCGCCATTTGCGTATGCATGAGGCTCGATGCGGCTGTGCGTTCCGACGACATTGCTGTCGACGAAATCGATTGAGAGCGTCTCGCCCGTTTTGATATTGGCATTCTCTCCCAGGGACCATGATTCCTCAAACCCAAGATTTCCTTTGTGTTTCATATGTCTGCTATCGATTTGAGAAGCCGTAGTATCGTGATACCACAGCGGGGTGAACAGGTAAGAAAGAGAAGCTTTGATGTTGGAGAAGGTGATGGTATTATTCGTTGAAAGCGTCAAGGTTTGCTGGTAATTGTCTGGTGTGAGATAGGTATTCCATGAACCATAAGAGTAGCCATAACCGCCCGGAACGCGATAGTACTGATAGGAGATGAGGTTATCTGACTGATAGCTGATCTTATCGGTAATCTTTCCATTGAGGTTGATCATGCTGTGAACATCGGTCAAGCTGTTGTTTTCCCTGAGAAGACGTGCGCCTGTTTCGGGATGGCTGTACGTATATCCGTTCTGAGCATAGGTTCCCCCTACCGTTGCAAGCAGGCTCAGCTTGTCACTGAACGTGTTGGAGTAGGTGACATCCAGCTTTTGGCTGTCAACCAACGATCTCCAGTCCTGGTTGGTGGTGGTGCCATCAGTGTACGTCTTGGGAAGGAACGAACCATTCTCAAACGAGATGGTCGTGGTGGGTTTGTCCTCTGTGGCTTTCTTGGTGACGATGTTGACGATGCCGCCGAACGCTACTGCTTTGCCAAGGTTGCCCGTTCCATTCTTGATGATTTCGATGTGGTCGATGGCCGAGACGGGGATGGTGGTCAGGTCAACCGTTCCTTGGTGTGCCGTATTGAGCAGCTCTCCATCGAGATACACAAGCGTTTTGTTGGAACTGAATCCTCGGACGCTCACCGTTTGGGCTGCGCCAAGCGCACCCGTTGAATTGTAACTTGTCCCGATGGCTTTGCCGATCAGATCCGCAGTGGATTCGGCGTTGTATGCCGCGATCTGTTCACTGGTGATCACCGTGACGGTGCTGGCGGTGTTCGCCTGGGCGTCACTGAGTTTTTCTTCGGTCACTTCAAGGGGTTGTGCCGTGCCGAGATCCGTGTATTGTTCCGTCGCCGCGAACGCCAAGGTCGCAGAGAGGGCCAATACCAGTACGAAAAAGAAACCGCGCTTCTTCATAGAAGGCCTCCTGGTGAAATTTGCCGGCTTCTTGTGGGGAAATAAGGATAAGATGATCGCTGTTTCTTTCTCCACGAAGAATGCAAATCTGGAGACGTCTCCTGGCTTACGGCGTTTCCTACTCCGAACCCTTCTCATCCCAGTGGACAATGGATTGTTCGTTTCGTACCGTTTACAGTGGCGGGACCGCCGGGGATTCTCACCCCGTTCCGTGATTCCAGACCCAGCTGGGTTCAGTATGGGGAAGCGTGGCGGTTTGGTCAATCTGGCAAGGGATACGTGTTCTCTGTTATGATAATGGGGAAGAAGGAGCGACTATGAGTCTGCATATCGGAGCGAAGGATGGGGCGATCGCAGAGAAGGTATTGTTGCCGGGGGATCCCCTCAGGGCGAAATACATCGCAGAGCAGTTTCTGGAGAATCCTGTCTGTTATACCACCATCCGCGGAATGCTGGGGTTCACCGGAACCTACCAGGGAAAACGGGTCAGTGTGCAGGGGACGGGGATGGGCATCCCTTCCATTTCGATCTACGTGAATGAGCTGCTCCAGTCGTATGGCGTCAAGCGCCTCGTCCGGGTGGGGACATGCGGTGCCATGACAAAAGGCCTCAATCTTCGTGATCTGGTCATCGCCAACGGCGCGACAACGGACAGCGCGGTGAACCGAGAGCGGTTCGGATCGATCGCCTTCGCCCCGGTTCCTGATTTCTCCTTGTTGATGGCCGCCTACACCGAAGGAGTGAAGCGGAACATGCCGGTACACGTCGGACAGGTGTTCACCAGCGACTTGTTCTATGATGACCACCTGAAGGAAAAGACCGATCTCCTGGCGTCCTATGGCGTGCTTGCCTGTGATATGGAAACGGCGGAACTGTATACCTTAGCGGCGAAATTCCATGCCCAAGCGCTTACCATCATGACGGTCAGCGACTCGCTGGTCACCGGTGAGGCCGTGCCGCCCGCAGAGCGGGAGACGACGTTCCGTGACATGATGCGGTTGGCGTTGGAGATTATTTGAAAGGAAAGGGAAGAAGGAGTTTCGATTGTGTTCGGATCGGACTTTGAAAAATCTTGTGATATTCCATTTTCCTGCGGTCATACTGGAGACAATTGCTGGAATTGTCCCCAATAAGAGGAAATCAAAAACATTTTCCAGATTTGTAAGAAGTTTATATCATCATGTATGATATGTAGTTGATTGCGTCTTGGAAAAAGTGCATGAGTTTGGGTCCGGAAGGATTTGAACCTTCGACCCAAGGATTATGAGTCCTCTGCTCTAACCGCTGAGCTACGGGCCCGGAAAACTCCGCGTATGTATGTATAACGGTTTGCGCTGATCTTTTCAAGGCGAAGGGGGATTTCACGGAAAAAACATTGGTGAGGAAGGCCTTGATGCGTTATGATACAGACCAGAGGTGGTTGTATGCATAAACGGTTGACGCTGGTGCTGGTGTTGGTTCTGCTTGGTGCGATGGTGTTTGCCGCCGGGGACTGGCGGTACGTGTTCTGGAATCTTGACCAGCATCCGGAAATCCTCGGAGGATTCCTTCCCACCCAGATCGGCATGGGCGCCGGTTGGAACGGGCTCCACTTCATCCCTGACCGCCGCACGGAGATCCAAATGCTTGCCGGTGGCGGGTACTACCAACGCAAGATGTGGCAGAATCCCACCAATGGCCTTCCGTTGGAAGAGGATACAAATCCTCTGATCTACGACGTCATGGAGTATGAGTGGCGCCTTCGTTTCTCCCAAGGGTTCCTGCCTTCCAACGTGGAAGGAAAAGATCTGTGGACGGTGTACGCCGGCTACGACGGGTTCTTTACCCGAACGATGGACTCCATGGTGACGGGAGCGTCAAGATCCAACAATGGAACGCATGATGTTGCTTCTGTTGCGGATTGGTTCTCTCGTACCGTCTTACTACCGCGAACAACGCCTATTACACCGACATGGGGGATTCTCTCCTTACCGTGTTCTTTGCCGGGATCAAATGGGACCGGATGGATGACAAACAGACCACCCAGGATGGCATCTATTCCGACCTGAAGGCGGAATACGCGCCGCGGGCGTTGAACAGCGCACTGGATGGGACGGCGGAATACTACAGCGTCACCAGCAACACGGTGGTGGCCAAGACGTTGTACGCTTTGGATAACGGAAAAGGAAAGAACCAGTTCTCCATCGTCGCGGTGGACCGGGTCCATTTCAACTGGACGGATGGGGATGCGGTGCCGATGAAGGCGCAGAAGTCCATTACGCTGGGACGTATCGTGCGGGGGTTCAACTCATTCTCCTACAACTATCAGTTCACATCGGTGAACAACTTTGACCTTCGTTTCTGTGGCCCGGAAGTCATCCCCAACATAAAAGGGATCCTGCCGCGGATCAACCTGTTCTTTGATGCCGGCTATGGATTCGGAAACTACCTGAACACCGATGTATGGGGAGAACAGTTTCTCTCCTCCACCGGCGTACAGGTCACGGTTTCGTTCTTTGATTTCATCGACCTTGGCCTGCAGTACTCCTATCTGTTCACAGGAACAAACTTCGTGCATTACGGAGACAACCTGGTGATGAGCTGGACGTTCTTCCTGGATTTCTGAGCGCAGGAATATGCTCCATCGAATGAAAGATCGGCTGGCGCGTTTTTTCAACAATAAGCCGATCGTCTGGAAGTTCATCGTATTGGTCGCCTGTATCGACGCGTTGGGCTGCTTCATCACCGGTGACATCTACTACCGGTACGCCTCTCGGACGATCCTGCAGAATTCCTCGGACAGCCTCTCCCGGGAGACTGCCATCGTGGGGGATTACCTGCAGGAAAAGGGCTCGATGCTGCTGACCTCGCTGTTCAGTCTGGTTACCAACAACACGCTCCAGAACAGTGTCTCCCAGTATTGCTCCGCTCCGACCGGAGAGAACACCACCCGGTTGGTCGCTGAATTGAATGATGACTTGAAACAGACGACGTTCATCAACGGCGGATTCCTTCGCGGCGTGGTGATGTTCATCAACAACCAGATGTTCTATGATTTTTCGCTGGCGCGAAAGAAACCGGTGGATTTTTCCTCTACGGATTTATACCAAACGTTCCAGCACCAATCAAAGGGATATTATCTGGGGTTTCCCGCGATGGAGGACCCCTTTTTCATCAAGAATGGAAACGTCATTCCAATTGTGTTCCGTTATGAGATGCACGAACAGGAAGTGTATGTGGTGGCGTTGGTGGAACAGTCGTATCTTACCTCGTATTTGGAGTCGTATCGTGATCTGACCTTTTTCATCGCCAATGGGGACGGCTCCCCGGTGATTCCCTGGGGGTCGGTGTTTGATGGCGTGGTCGGGAAACGGGTGAATGGGAGTGGAGACGTTTCCACAGAGAAACTCAATGGGGAACGATATCTTGTCTCCAATACGACCATCCCGGCGTTGGACTGGCATGTGGTGGCCTTTCAAAGCACCCAGGCGATGGTGGAGAAACAACGGGGGTTGATGCTGTTCGTCATTGTGATTCTTGGGTTGATCAACGCCGTGGGGCTCGCCGTCGTCATCGCGATGAGCCGGACCATCACCCGACCATTGAATCAACTGGTGGCGTTGATGGAAAAGCCTACCGAGGAGCGGTTCTCCTCCAGTTTCGAGTATCCGTATTCCAATGAGATCGGCAAGCTTTCCTCCCGGTACAACACGATGATGGAGGAGATCAAAGATCTGGTGGCCCAGCTGAACGAGAAGATTGAGGATTTGAAAGAAGAGGAAGCTCGGGTGCAGTGGGAGGAAAAACAGCGGGAACGGGCGGAGTTCAACGCGCTGCAGGCGCAGATCAACCCACACTTCCTGTACAACACGTTGAACTCAATCTCGTGGCTTGCCATGGAGCACAAATCAGAGGAAGCGGCGATGTTGGCAACTTCGCTGGGACGGTTCTATCAGATCAGCCTGAGCAACGGACGGGAATTCATCACCGTGGGGGAGGAACTGGACCATGTGATGCACTACCTAACCATCCAGGGTAATCGGTTCAAGGATGTGTTGTCTTCTGCCATCCAGGTGCCGGAGGAAATGAAGGCGTACAGCATCCTGAAGATTTTGCTGCAACCCCTGGTTGAAAATGCCATTACCCATGGGATAAAACCATTGGGAAGACAGGGGCATGTCGTGGTTGCGGGAAGTGAGATGAACGATCAGTTGGAATTCCGAGTGATGGATGACGGAGTAGGAATCTCCGCGGAGCAACTTGAGGTGATCAACGCCCATCTGGAAGCGGGCTTGGCCGATGGCTCCCAGGGATACGGGATGTTCAACGTGAACGCCCGGATCAAACTGACCTATGGGAGTGCCTTTGGCGTCCGATTGGAAAGCACCGTGGGCGCCGGGGACGATCGCCATCGTCCGGATTCCCAAGCGTTCTCCCCAAGAGGAAGTAAGATGATGCGCATCGTAGTGGCGGATGATGAAGTGGAAATCCGGCGTCTGGTGATCAACAACCTCAACCAGACGGGCCGGTATATGGTGGTTGGGGAAGCCGGTACGGGTGAGGAAGCGCTTTCCGAGATTCTCCGGACCAAGCCGGACGCGCTGGTCACCGATATCTGCATGCCCCACATGGATGGACTTGAGTTGACCGCAGAACTGGTTCGTCGGGAGATCCCTATCCGGGTGGTTATTGTCAGCGGGTACGATGATTTCACCTACGCCAAGAAGGCCATCACCTACGGGGTGGATGATTACCTGCTCAAGCCGTTTCTTCCTTCGGAGCTGTACACCGTGCTGGATGCCATCGCGACCAGTCTGGCACAACGGCAGTACTGCAACCTGGACCGTGACGCAGCCCGGAAGAAGTTCCTGCAGGTCCTGGCCACCGAAGCGATGGACGCGGCGAAGATCAAGGAAGGACTGACTTCCCTGGACATCAATCTGACCGGCTACTATTACGTGGCGGGGGTGTGCCGCAACTATGGGGACACCTGCCTCTCGGATGAACAGGCCGAGCAGCTCTGGTCCGCTGTTTCCTCATGGTTTCCCCAGGTGGAACAGACAGGCTTGCATTGCCAGGGGTTTCTCCTTCCCAACCGGCAGTTCGCTTTGGTTTGTTCCTTTGAAGGAACCCAGGTGGAAGCGTTCCGTACGGCGTTGGAGGGTATGATCTCCACGCTGTCGGCGAAGATGGAGCGGCAGATGTGCCGGAAGCTGTGGTGTGGGTTCAGCGAGTTTTATACCTCGCTGACCAAGACTCCGATGGCCAAGGAACAGGCGGAACGGGTGTGGAAACAGTACTACCGGTTCACCCGCTTCTGCCGCTTCTTTGATGAAGCCCACCCGGAGACGCTGGAGGAAGATCGTATCCGTGAAACCATGAAGGCCGCCATGGAAGTGGTCCGTCAGAAGACCTTGACGGCCGATGAGACAGTGTTCGGCAGCATCGAGGTGGTGTTCCAACAGCTCTCCTCCCTTGCCAGGATTGACATCAATGCCATGGAACTCCAGCTGACCGGTTTTCTGCTCAAGGTTTCTTCGTTGATCCACGAGGAAGGCACAGGAACCGGAAGCGCCCAGGAGATGCGGCTGTTGGATTACCTCAGGCATGGGGATTCCTTTGGCAGCCTGTACGAGGCCCACGAGATCCTGTGCGGCGCCGTCCGGCAATATCTGGACAAACGGGAACGGGACAGACGAAGCGCGCCGCAGATCATCGTGGCGTTGGTGAAGAAAAACATCGGAGAGCATCTGGCGGATACCGATCTGGATGTCCGCAAGGCCATCGAAGGTTTGGATTTCAGCGAGAGTTACATCCGCCATGTGTTCAAGCAGACTGAGGGGATGAGCATCAAGGATTATCTGATCAAAACCCGGATGGAGGCGGCGAAACGGCTTCTTGCCGACTCTACCACAAAAGTCCAGTATGTATCCCAGCAGACCGGGTTCAAGGACCAGTGTTATTTCTCCCGGGTGTTTTCCGAGTACGCTCACTGTTCTCCTACGGAATACCGTGAAACAGCAACACGCACGAAAAAGCCGTTTTCTCCATAAAACACAATCGTTTCCCCAATGTACGGTTTGGTCAGGCGGTCTACGCTGAAACTACCAACTTTCAAAAAGGAGAGGGATATGAAGAAAGTGATTTTGGGCGTGCTGTGCTTCTGCATGGCTGTGTCGTTGGCGTTCGCCGGCGGCGCTTCGGAATCCACTTCCGGTACGGATCAGGCTTCCACGAAGAAGACGGTGGTCCGTTTCTGGACGATCGACCGGCATGACGCCGCCTTCTGGCAGCCGAAGTTCGATGAATTCAATGCGACGAATACCGATAACATTGAGGCGAAGTATGAGATTTACTCGGACAACTACATCGCCGCGGTGGATATGGCGTTCCAGACGGGAGAAGCCCCGGACATGATGAAACTGGATGTTGGCTTCTACAACAAGTACCTGGCGCAGGGCAAATTCGAAGACCTGTTCCCCTACATGGATGACGACACCAAGGCGATGATCCAGACGGTGTTGTTCAAGGGGTACAACTACATCGATGGAAAATGCTACTACGTTCCTACGGGCAACTCCTGTTTCCGTCTGTTCTACAACAAGGCGATCTTCGACCGGCTCGGCCTGAAGGTCCCCACCACGCTGGATGAGATGGTCCAGTGCGCAAAGACTATTACGGAAAAGCTCAGCGGAGAGGGAATCTACGGCTTTGCCTGCAACCTGAAGAGCCCGACCAGCGGTTTGAAACGGTCGTTTGAGCCGATGAGTGAGCTTTCGTTGGATTTGGCGCTGGGATTTGATTTCTCCACCGGCAAATACGAGTTTGAGCGTCTGAAGCCGATTGTCAGTGCCTGGAAGGAAATGATGAAGTACGCCTTCCCCGGATGCGAGTCGCTGGACATCGATCCGCTGCGCACCCAGTTCGCAGCCGGAAAGATCGGTATGTACATTTCGTACACCCATGCCGAGCCTGGCGTGTACGCCTCCCAGTTCCCGATGGCCGATGGCCAGGATTGGGGCTGCGCCTACATCCCCATCCTGAATGGTGAGTATCAGGGGAAGTCCAACTTCACCGCCACCCCGGCGTTCCTGATGAACTCCGCCAGCAAGAACAAGGATGCCGCGTGGAAAGCGTACAAGGCCGTGATCCTCAATCCGGTCAACCTTCGCCAGCACTACGAGCAGGGCTATGGCATCGGTTTGATCCCCGCAGCCGTCAATGGCGCCGTACCGGGAAAGAAGTACCAGGAGTATCCGGCGTTGCTCAGAAGTGACCATGATTCGTTGTGGCCGTTGACCCCGACAGAGAAATACCCCCAGGGTATCATCATCGAAGGGTTGAGCTACTACGATACCATCGCGTCGTTGATCGCCGGTCAGGGGGATATCGACAAGGGACTTGCTGATCTGTCCAACCGATACAACACCGCCTATCAGAAGGCGATCAAGGATGGACTCGCAACGGATCTGACCATCGCGGGATTCACCAGCAGGGATCTTTGATTCCTGTCTCTTCATTCGGAAGGAGGTCGCTCACGCAGATGCGTGGGCGATGCCTTCCTGCTTCTTGAGGTTATCATGCAGACAAAAACACTGAGAAAACTCCGGGATTCCCGTGAAGCGTACAGCTTGTTGTTGCCAAATCTGATCCTGTTCGGATGCTTCACGTTGTTTCCCGTCTTCTGGACGCTGAAATTCATGTTCTACCGCTACGGCGGCGCGGGGACGACACCCGTCTTCATCGGACTCCAGAACTTCGCCCGGGTACTCCGGGACAAGCTGTTCTGGTCGGCGGCGTTGCACACGTTGATCTACGCGTCAGGGAAGATCCTCATCACCATTCCGCTTTCCTTCGCGCTGGCGTATATCCTGAACACCAGACTGAAAGGGAGGGGCATGTTCCAGAGCCTGGTGTTTTTGCCCACCATCATGAGTTCGGCGGTCATGGGCTTGGTGTTCTACCTGCTGTTCAATGTGTACAACGGAGACGTCAACCGTTTTTTGATGGCGGCCAAGGTCATCAAGGCGCCGATAAACTGGTTTGACAAGGATCATGCGATGATGACGTTGATCCTCGTCGCTGTCTGGGGAGCTTTGGGAAACTACATGGTCTATTTCATCGCAGGTCTCCAGCAGATTCCCACGGAGACGCTGGAAAGCGCCGCGATGGATGGCGCGACGGGATTCAAACGCCTGTGGTACATCACCATCCCGATGATGGGACCGGTGGTCAAGATCATTTTGATGCTCGCCATCGCCAACGCGTTCAACGACATCAACATAGTGCTGGTCCTAACCGAAGGCGGGCCGTACAACTCCACCATGGTGATGACTCTGTACGCCTACATGTTCTTCTTCCCGGTTTCCAGTTCGACTATCCCGATGACCCAGTATGGGTATGGTGCCAGCGTCAGCTTCTCCTCTGCGGTGATCGCCGCTCTGGTGACATTGCTGTTCTTCCGCTTCTCCAAGAAATTGGAAGACATTTATTGAGGTGACTGACATGGTGGAAACAAAGAAAAACAACTTCCTGTACTATCTGCTCAGTTACTTGTTCGTGCTCCTGATGGTCTGCTTCACCTGCTATCCGATCCTGTACACCATCATCGGGTCATTCAAGACCAACGCGGAGCTTACCCAGGGTGGCCACTTCTTCCCCAAAACCTGGCACCCGGAGAACTACGCCAGGGCATTGGGGGAGGGAAACTTCCTCCGTTATGCGCTGAACAGCATCATCGTCAGCCTCTCGGTGATGGCATTGGCCGTGGTGACCACGTCGATGGCAGGTTATACGTATGCGCGCAAACAGTTCATCGGCAAAAAGGTGTTGCTCTGGCTGTACACCTCGTTGGTGTTCATCGCGTTGGGCGCGGTGACGTTGTATCCTACCTACCGGATCCTGATGCTGACCCATCTGAACAAATCGTTGCTTGGCTTGATCTTCGCCTTGGTCGGTGGTCAGATTCCCAACGTGCTTCTGGTGATGGGCTTCGTCAAGACGATCCCTTCATCCATCGATGAGGCGGCGATTATCGACGGGTGTACGCCGTATGCGGTGTTTTTCCGGATCATTTTGCCACTCCTCAAGCCAATCTTGGCCGTGGTGGCGTTGTTCACGTTCCGCTCGTCGTGGAACGACTATTTGATCAGCTTCATCCTTTCCATTTTCTCACCGAACATCAAGACGTTGACGGTGGCGGTCGTCCAGCTGAAGTACGCCACCAACGCCGCGGCGGAATGGCACATCATGCTGGCCGGCGCGTCGCTTTCCATCATCCCGATTCTCATCCTGTACACCTTCGCCCACAAGCAGTTTATCGGTGGCTTGACGGTGGGCGCGGTAAAGGGCTGAGCGGGCAAGAAGGAGCATGGTATGATTCAGTTCACTGAGGCGCAGATCAAAGATTTCCGGAGCAGGGGTGACACAAAAGATGCGATGGTGGCGTGGCTTCGTGGCGACACCCGGTTGGTCCGGGAACACCAGCTGGTCATCCCCCAGACGGGAATCGCCACATGGGAGTTGTTTTATTTCTGTCCGGATTGTTCCGTTCACTTGACCTTTGATATCGACAAGCCGGAGGACTATGAGTGTCCGCACTGCCACAAGGTGTTCCATGGCGAGCCGTACCGCGGTGCCTGGTGGCGGCAGGTCAACACGGTGAACTTCGTCGGTGCGTACCATCTGGGGTTGCTGTATCTGCTGACGGAGGACCATACCTACGCGCTCCGGGCCAAAGAGATCTTGTTGGGCTACGCCAAGGTGTATCCCAGCTACCAAATCCATGGGGACATACCCTACAACAACCCGGGAAAAGCGAATGCCCAGACGCTCTGTGAGGCGATTTTCCTTCGCAATTTCGCCTGTTGTTATGATTTGATCGAAGACACGCTGACGGAAGAAGAGAAGCGTCTCGTCAAGGAAAACCTGTTCCGCCCCGGTTCCGAAGTACTGATGAAGTACCGGAAGAACCATCTGCATAACCATGAGGTGATCGTCGATTCCTCACTTGGTGTGCTTGCGTTGATCCTTGATGACAAAAAAATGCGGGATTTCGCCTTGTACGAGAAGTATGGCCTGTACTACCAACTGGAGCACGGCATGCTTGACGATGGTTCGTGGTTCGAGTGTTCCACCTGCTACCATTTCTTCGCCGTGCAGAATTTCTTTGATTGGGAGCAGTTCGCCCTGAATACCCCATACGGGAACATCCAGCATCCCAACTACCGGAAGATGATCCTGTTCGCCCTGCATCTGCTCAAACCGGACTACACCTTCCCGTTGTTGAATGACAGCCAGTTGCACCAAGGGAATCTCAATGCCTATGGGTTGTTTGAGTTCGCCTACGCCCAGTTCAAGGATGACCAGCTCCTTCGGGTGCTGCACATCATCTATCAGACGTCCTCCCGGTGCGATCTGCAGTCGTTCTTCTACGGGGTCAGAAACCTTCCCTTGGGGGCTGCGGAACTTTCCCTTTCCGATTACCACGATGATACGGGGTCCGGCCTTACCGTCCTGCATCAGTCACGGGATCAGTATCTGGTGTTCCGCCATGGCCCATTCGGCGGTGAGCATGACCATTACGATCGGCTGGGCATCTCCTACGCCTGTGAAGGCCAGCCGGTGTCGGAAGACATGGGGACGACGGGATATGGCGCCATCCTCCACTATGACTACTACAAGAACACCGGAACGCACAACACGGTAATGCTGGATGAGGAGAACCAGGCGCCATCCAGGGGGAGGGTGCTCCGCTATGAACCGTCTCCATCGGGGACATTGGTGGATGCCCAGGTGAATTGGGATGGTTCGTATCAGGTTCCGGATTCGTTCACCATCCGCCAGTGGAGCGAGAATGCCTACCGCGGTGCGAAGATCCGCAGGCAGTTGCTGTTCACCGATGCCTATCTCGCCGATGTGATCGTTGTTTCCTGTCCTGAGGAACGGAAGATCGACAACGTGTTCCATTTCGGGGGAACAAGGATCTCCGGGGTGCCTGAAGGGGCTACGGAGATACAGATGGAGTCGGTACTGAGCAAGAAGAAACCGTTCAGCCATCTTTCCGATGTCACACGGTTTTCCTTTGACCAGATGATGGAAACGCGTTTTGCCGTAGGCGATGTCCAGACCGAGCTGTATTCTTTCCTCCCGGATGGGGAGACGGTGTATGCCCAAGGCCTGGATAATCCGTCTACGAGGAAGATTCCGTTCTTCGTGGAACGGAAGAGGGGTACGACGGCGTTGTTCGTCCATGTGCTTTCCAGCCACAAGGGGACCACGCCGTTGATCGATGAGGTGTCGGTCCGTTTTCATGGACGTGATGTCATCATCATCGTGGATGGCGCCTCCCATCGGTTTGAGGGCTATTGCCTTTGAATTTCAGAGAACGGGGGGCGAATTTGCCCCCCGTTGTTTCATTTGCCATGAACAGAAGATCATCATGATCTCTGCGCAAAGGACAGGGGAAAGCATTGCGTCTTTTTTCCTATGGACAAACACTCATTCTTTACTTGCAAAAAATGTGTTTTCCTATTAGGTATTCTTACCAATAGAGGATGAAGCGCAAGGAATTGTGAGTGATGTGCATCTGTTGCTTGGCGATTCCTCTCTGCTGATATCCATAGCCGGGAACGTCTCCGAAGTACCTAGGCGTTCGGTCTGAATTTCAGATCAGTTCGCCGGTATGTTGGGGATGTCTTCCCCCGAAACAACACGTTTGGGATGTCTCTCTCCGCTGTATTGCATTGCAGTGGACGAAAAGGTCCCTTTTGGGAGACGAAATGGAAAACTTCGTCGGTTTCGGTTTATGGTTTCTTGGAATGGGGAAACAGCAACGTTTGCGGGGGAGTGTCGAGGAATGGTCGGTAGGATTCTCTTTGTCGGGAAAGATGACGGTACGTGTAAGGAGGTGGAACGGCTCTTTGGACGGACCGTGCAAGTCCGAAGGGCATGCGAGCGGGTTGAGATGGGGGAGGTGCTTCGAAAGGGGGCTTTCCCGGTATCGGCCGTCGTGCTTGATCTTCTCCATTCGATCGACGGATGGCGGAATATTCCCGATCAGATACGAGCTCTTGTGGGCTCTTCCTGCATCCCTATCATCGCGTTGGTAGGGGAGGAAGATGATGTTCTGCCGATCATACAGGCGGGAGCTTCTGCATTCATCAGGACTCCACGGGATTTGCCCTCGCTTCCTGGGATCGTCAACAACCTGCATACTACGGTCGCCACTGATTCCTCAATCCGCATTGACCGCCGTACCGGCCTGCTCAATCGGGAAACGTTCTTTTCCCTGGCAGAGGAAATGATCTTGTCAAAGCCTGCCGGATACTATGTTCTTTCCTGCCTGAATATCGACAGTTTCAAGGTCGTTAATGAGCAGTATGGGGAGGAGCGGGGCAATGAGGTGCTCTGGCATGTGGGGAAAGCCTTCTTTGCGTTCGTTGATCCCATCGGGGGGATCTGCTGCAGGTACTCCGCGGACAAGTTTTCCGCAATCTTTCCCGTATCGTTCCTGAAATCCCAGGAAATTCTCCAGTGTCACCAGAAAGCGGAGAATCCGCCGTGTCTGCCCAGTCGTATCCGTATCCGGATCGGTCGATGCATCATCGATGATCCGACGCTTCCCATCGGAAACATCTACAACCGCGCCGTCCTTGCCGAGGAATCACTGCATGGGCGCTATGACATCTCTATCGCCCAGTTCGAGCAATCGATGATGGATGATCTGCTGTACGAGCAGAAGATTGTCGCCCAGATGCATGACGCGCTTGCTGGCGGGCAGTTTGCGCCGTGGTACCAGCCGGTCTACAATCATGCGACCGGAGCGCTCATCGGTGCGGAAGCGCTGGTGCGCTGGCACCACCCGACCGAAGGGTTGATCCCTCCCAACAGGTTCATCCCTGCATTCGAGCGCAACGGCTTCATCTATGAGATGGACATCTCGGTCTGGCGACAGGTCTGCGAACAGTTGCGGCAGTGGATTGATCAGGGACGCAATCCGCTTCCCGTATCGGTGAATGTATCCCGTATCGATATTCTCAAACAGGATTTTGTCTCGGTGCTGACCGGTCTGATCGACCAATACCGTCTCCCCATCGAGCTGTTGCGCCTGGAAATTACGGAATCTGCCTTTTCCCAGTATCCCGAACGGATCACCGCCGTCATCAGGCAACTGGTTGAGATCGGATTCACCGTTGAGACCGACGACTTTGGTTCCGGCTATTAATCATTGAACAGCCTCAAGGATGTTCCGGTCCAGGTGGTGAAGCTTGATATGAGGTTCCTGGGGGACGTGGGGAATACCCCGACGGGGAGGAAGCATCCTGGAATCCGTCGTACGTATGGTGAAATGGCTCGACATGGCGGTCATCGCAGAAGGCGTGGAAACGCTTGAGCAGGCTGATTATCTGAAGTCGATCGGTTGTTTCTATGTGCAGGGATATTTCTATGCCAGGCCGATGACTTCTCAAGACTATGAGAAACGCTTCATCGGAAGTTCGAGTGAGCGGACGTTGGAATGCATCCGGACCGTACGGAATCTTCGTACCCAGTTCCTTCTGGGATCCGGATAGTCTGGATTCCTTCATCTTCAACAACTACCTTGGTGGGGCGTGCATTCTCGAGGTCCGCGGAGCGCGGGTCGAAGTGCTCAGGGCCAACGATAAGTATCGGCAGGTAATCGGAACGACCGGAATTGCCATCGACGACGCCCTACGGGTCGACTGGGCGATGTTCATGGATGCAGAGAGCAGGTCCAGATTTTTTCCTGCCCTCCAACGTTCCGTGGAAACCGGTGACGAGATTGGCGGGGAATATCAGTTCCTTGACCTCCCTGGATGCGCCCATCAGGTGTTCCTGCATGTGAGCATCCGGGCGATCGCCACCAGCCGGGAACGCATTCTGGTCTACTGCATGGTGGAAAACACGACCAATCTGCACATTGCCCAGCAACGGGAACAGGAGATCACCCATCAGATGGGAGAGATCCTCCGTAATATGGACGGAGGCGTAGCCGCGACCACGTTTGTCGATGGGAAACTGAACTACCTGTATGTGAATGAGCAGTATCATGGGATGCTGGGGTTTACGAAGGAGCAGTTTGAGCAGGAACTTCCCAACGGACTGCGTGATCTCGTGGAACCCTCCTTCCTTCCCCAGTTGCAGCAAGCGATCGCCACAAGCGAGCATGCCGGAATTCCTGTCTCCATTGAATTCCGCGCGCGCACCCGTGAGGGAAGATACCTCTGGCTTCATGGCAGCGGCATGAGCTGTATCTTCGATGGGATCGAGGTACCGGTCCATGTCTCCGTCATCATCGATATTACCCGACAGAAGGAGGAGGCCGAACAGTTCCGCTTTCTCAATGAACTATAGTTCCCTGTAAAAAATTCTAACTACCAACCAAAACAGAGACGACCAACTTTGCGCATAACCGCCAGGGTTGGTTTTTTCTTCGTTGTTTGCCCTTTTCCCCTCATATCCCCTTGCTCTCCATGACGAAATGCTGTAGTATGTAATTAGAATATTTAATATGTAATTACAAGGGGTTCGCCATGTACATAGGCTATGACGTGAAGGGCGGGATCAGATATGCGAAGCTGTGCGTCTCCGAACGGGTTGGCGGAAAAGTGAGGACGACCCAGAAGAGCCTCGGCCGTGTGCTCGACGAGGGGAAGCACATCTACCAGAGCAGGGAGCGCGGCGTCTTCACCTATGACCTGGCAACGGGGGAATACGGGAAGCCGGACCCGTCCGACATCCCGAGCGTGAGGAGGTGGAACCACAGGGAGAGCCTGATACTCGATTTCGGGGACGCCTACCTCATCGACAAGGTCATCGACGGTTTCGGACTCTACAAGGCGACCGACGCCATGGACTACGGCAACAACGACTCCGTCCGGGCGATGCTCATGTTCTACATCCTCAGCCAGTCCGCCAACTGTTATGCCCAGGACTGGTACGAGGGGAGCTACGCCAGGATCCTTTTCCCGAAGGCCAACCTCGAGAGCCAGAGGATAAGCGACATCCTCTCCGCCATCGGCGACGAATGGTCGTACAGGGAATTCTTCAAGGAATATGTTTGCCTATAGCTTTTGATACAAAGAAACGAAACTCTGAACAGGTGAAACGAAACCCTGAGTAGTGAAACGAAACTCGGAAGGGTGTCACATTTTGGTTTTTAAACTAAATAGTTTACTTTATTTCTAGAACTTCTTTTGAAATATGCTTTCTTTTTGTGTTTCGCAGAAATTGTTCTATAGGGAATTTATAACAAGAAGAAAAGGAGTCAACTATAAACAATGAGTAATCCAAGAAAAAGATTAGACTTTTTCCTCGCAGTACTTCTCTCCTCTGGTCAAGAGGATAAAAAGAGTGCGTATGAGTTTGTTCATTGTTGCGACCATAGCCTTTCGATGAGGAAAGCCTTCCTCTCGTTTTTTGTGGTAGTACGCCTTGAAGACAGGGTTCCAATTGATGCTACCCTGAGCCATGAGGTAGACATACTTCCTGAGGCTGGCGTTGCCACGCTTGGTGATGTGCCCATGCCTCTCGCTCTCTCCGGACTGGTAGATGCTTGGATCCGTTCCCATGAACGCGATGAGCTTCTGGTAGGTGGCGAAGCGGCTGATGTCCTCTACCTCTGCCATGAACTGGGCTGCGGTAATCGGGCCGATGCCCGGCATGGAGGAAACGATGTCGACCGCTTCCTTATGGAGGCTGTTCTCGATGTCCAGGAGAGACTTGGTAAGTGCCTCTGTATGGTACCGTGTAAATACCTGAAATGGTAGTGACCTTTTCCCTATTCTGGTTGTGAAGAAGAAAGGGACACTTGCAACAGTAGTCCCATCGCATCTACCTTCTTGTCAGCTAAAACGACAAGGAGATCAACCGGAGTATGTTGAAAATGTCCCAGATAGAGAATATCAAGAACATGTGGAGAGAAGGAAGCAGCATAGCTGAAATCAGGGAGGTTACCGAGCTGGATCGGAAAACAATCAGCAAGTACATCCAACAGGAAGATTTCAGCAAAGAACCTGAACAGTATGCAAAGGACATCAGGCCGAGCAAGTTGGATCCGTACAAACCAGTCATTGACGACCTACTGGAAAAGCAGAGCGAGTATTATCACAAGCAGCGATTCACAGCCACGAGAATGCATGAATATTTGGTCAAGGAATGCGGGGCGAAGGAACTGGAACACTCCTACATCCTGGTTCGCAAATACATGAAAGCATGGAAGAACGGGAGAAGACGCAACAACGGTCCCGGTACATTGAAGCTGGTTTGGTATCCAGGTGAGGCCCAGGTAGATTTCGGTCAGGCCGATTTCATCGACACCGACGGCAGCTATGTACGCAAGCATTATCTGGTGATTTCCTTCCCCTACAGCAATATGGCCGTCTATGAGATTCTACCCGGGGAGAACGGGGAGTGTGTATGCCAAGGCCTGCTGGACTTCTTCATGTATCTGGGCGGGGTTCCCTACAACATTGTATTCGACAACGCAACCGGGATTGCAAAACGGTATGCAAACATCATCCAGCAATCGGAACTCTTCACCAGGTTCAGGCTTCACTACGGTTTTATCGCACGATTTGCGAACATACATGCCGGATATGAAAAGGGCTGCGTCGAGAACAAAGTGGGCGCGCTACGGCGCAATCTTCTGGCCCCTCCGATGAAGCTTGCATACCCGATTCAGCAATTCAACAAGGAAGTGATGATTCCTCAATCCTTTGCCTTCCGTGCAGACGAGTTGCATTACGAGAAAGGAATCACCGGCACGGAGCTGTTCGAACTGGACAGGAAAGCCTTGGGCCCCTTGCCGAAGAATACCTTCCACGTTGCCAGGATCGAGTCCATGAGGACGAACGGAACAGGCAGTTTGACCCTGGAGTCCAACCACACCTATGTACTTGGGCCTGAACGATCCAATGATTCGGTGCTGGTCTCAAAGGGAGCTTGGGAGATTTCCGTCTACACCAGGGACGGCGCATTCATCAAGACTTTTCCCAGAGCCTACGGCAAGGAGCCTACCACCACGTATGACATCGAGGCAATGCTTTCCGCCAGCATCTACAAGCCCAACGCATGGATGAACAGCCCTGTCAGGGATGTGATGGAGGACGGGGGTTTCAAGCAATATCTTGATGAAATTGATAGTGCCGGACGCAGGAGAGGCCTGTACATGCTCAATGAATGCGCGGAACGCTATGGTTTCGGAATTGCCTCCGTAGCGGCAAACCGGTTGTGCAAGGATGGCAAGGTCCCTTCCAAGGAAGACTTGATAGTACTATGCAACAGATTGGTATCCTTTCCTATCGAGGCGAGCGACAATGCTACCAACGTGAGCCTCGGTGCCTACGATGCATTGCTGAATAAGGCCAGAGGTACTGTATCATGATTGCAACCCAGAAGAAACAGGGATTGCTGACTGCATCCCTGTCCACTCAGTTGAGACAGTTCTTCTTCTCCCAGGAAGGCATTCGGGATGCCATCGAGACCGGAACCCCGAAACAGTTGGAGTACCTGGACAGGCTGCTGGGAGCGGAACTGCAACGGCGGGCGGAAACCAGGAAGTCCCGGATGGTGCAGCATGCAGGCTTTCCGAGCATTAAGAGCATCGACGACTATGATTTCTCCCATACACGGTTCCCCGCCCTGATGGGCAAGGACGAAGTGCTGTCCCTTGAATTCATCACCCAACGGCGCACCCTGATATTTTATGGAATTTGTGGCAGCGGAAAGACGATGCTCTCGGTCGCATTGGGCATTATGGCATGCAACCAAGGGTATAAGGTGAAGTTCATGACCATGAGCCAGCTAATTGCCCGCCTGGTAAAGGCACGTTCGGAGGAGCTTCTGGAACGGACCTTGCTGGAGCTGAAGAAACTCGATCTTTTGATCATCGATGAATGGGGGTATTGCCAGATTAGCCGTGAGGATGCCCAGCTCCTGTTCAGGGTGATAGCAGACAGTTATGAGACGAAGTCATTGATCGTCACTACCAATCTTCCATTCAGTGAATGGGGGAAACTGATGACCGACGAACAACTGGCTACTGCAATCATTGACAGGTTGGTGCACTACGGACATCTCATAGATACCGGCTCGAAAGACTGGAGACTTGAGCATTCCCTGATGAGGGACCAGGTGGTAAAGATTTCCAAGGAAAAGGAGACAAAAAAGATATAGAAAATTGAGACCTGTTCTGATGAAAACCAAAATAGGGAAATCTCACTATCATTTGGGGGTGCGGACGTTTTCTTGGACGATTCAGATTACGATACCCAGGCTTTTTCGGTAAGCCATGGGACTCCTGTTGCCCAATGAAACCTTGATTCTGGAATTGTTATACCATACAAGATATCCTTCAAGGATGTCCATGAACCGTTCCCTGCTGACTCCTTTCCAATCCCTCCCGTAAAACATCTCGTTCTTCAGCCTTCCGAAGAATCCCTCGCAAGCCGAGTTGTCCGGCGAGCATCCCTTCTTTGACATTGACCGAACAAGTCCTGCTTCGTTCATGCGCTGGATCCAGCCTGGCCACCGGTAATGGCAACCGCGGTCGGAATGGATGATCGGATGTTCTCCAGCCTTCAGGCATCCCGTCGCGCAGTCGAGCATTCCATTGACGAGTCCGGCGTCGGGGGAGACGCCCATCGCCCAACCGTTCACCATGCCATCGAAACAGTCGATGATTGGTGAAAGATACACCTTGCCGGCAGGAATGGAGAATTCCGTAATATCGGTCAGCCACTTCTCGTTGGGCCTGCCGGCATGGAAGTCCCTCTTGATGAGATTCTCCACTCCTGGGGATATCTCTCCCATGTACGAGTTGTATCGTTGTTTCCGTTTCACCGGCCTGGCTACATGTTCCTCGGCCATGATCCGCCTTACGACTTTCTCGGATACCAGGATCCCCTCGCTGGCAAGGATGGCATGTGTCCGGCGGTATCCATAACATCCATAGTTGCTCGTGGAGATGGCCCTGATCCTGATGCGGAGTTTGACATACTTATCTCGAGTCCTGGCCTTCCTTTGGTAATAATACGTGCTCCTGCACAGGGCCAATGCGGACAGTATCTCCTGCAAGGGAAACTCGTTCCTCAGGGCATCCACCAGAATGATCTTCTTGCCGTTCGGCAACATGTCCGGTGCGATGCCCACCGCTTTTTTTAGCAAGGCCTGTGTCCCTTCCAATATCGCCACGTTGAGTTCGAGCCGGTGCTTCTTGAGCTCCAGTTCCCCAATCTCTTCTGCCAGTGCGGCGACATCCTTGGTGTCCTTTGGCGTCTGGTCCTTCATCTCGGATTCCTCCTTTTGCGCGGGCAGCATCCTGCGCTTGAGGACGTAGAGATGCGACCTGCTCACCTCGTGCTCGTCCGCAACCGTTTGGGCCGTTCCCTCGCGTTCGCAGAGGTCCCCGACCATTTCCGCCTGCTTCCGATAGGGCAATGCTATTCCTGTCCTGCGGATTTTCCTAGCCCCGGGTGCCAGCTCGTCTATCCAGGAAACAAGGATCTCATGGGAAGGGTATCCCATCTTCCGGATTGTGCCTTTCAGGCTCTTGCCATGCCCCAGATAATAGTCCACCGCATCCATCTTCTGGACCTGGGAATACTTCGTGAGCTTCGGCTGGAAAGGTATCCCTGTCTTTTCCTCCTCAAGACGGTCCTCATACCAACTGTACAGTGATTTCCTGTCAGGATACCCAAGTTCCCTTGTCACTGCCGATGCGTGCAGGTCGTACCGTATGTACAGGTCAACCGCTTCCTTTCTCTGTTCTTTTGAATACACCTTCTTCCCGCCATTCTTGTCCAACTTTTTGTCCGCATCCCCTTTTATCCTTTTTTACTTGACCAAACACAAGTGCCTCGTCACGAGTAGAGCATTCCACCACTTTCTTGGCGCTGTCCTTAACCAGGACACCATGGGAGGCGACTCCTATGGACGTGTCTGCAAGCTCCCTGATCCTGGAGATGGTTGCCGCATGGCTGCGTCTGCCTCTGACAACACAGAGAGCGGACTCAAGTTCTTCATCGCTGGCTTCAAGGACTTCCTTGGCACATCCGAAGCGGCAGAGAAAGCCCAGCATGGATTTGGTAAATACATCCAGCCCAAGGAGTTCGGGAAATGCGACGGAGAGGTCCCCCTTGAGGATGGTCTTTGCTTTGGCAAGCTCCTCGGCATTCTGCTCTCTTCTTCTGGCAAAGACTTTGCTTTGCGTGTCCATGTTCGTCCCTCCCCAAGGAAGCCTCACGGAAGGATCCGCTGCATACATGGCGATGGCCATGGCGTCAAGCTTGTCAGTCTTGGTCTTGCGGATCGTTATTCCCTTCTGATGCTGCTTGATAAGCATCGGGTTTATGATAAGAGCCTTCCTGCCGTGATTCAAGAGCCAGTTGTACAACGGAAGGTGCTACTTGCCCGTGGACTCCATGACAAAAACGTCGGATTCGGCAACGCAGTGAGAAGCAATGAAAGCCTCGAATCCTTTGCTGTCCATAGTGAACTCATTGTTGGTGGAAACGAACCCTCTGCTGCCAAGAACCGCATAGTTGGCAGACCTGCTCGCTACATCAATTCCTACGATACTCATGAAACAACCTCCAGGTTAAGAAATGGATCCCCTTTTCCAATCTCCCGCGTGAATGAAGCTCCGTGGCTTAATCAACCGATAGGGAAAACCGGGACCGAGGACAGACTCCTTTCGAAGTTCAAAGACTTAGATAATATGAGGTCCTCTGTCCCAGAAATATATCACTTTAGTTCTCCTTATGGAGAGCATATCACCCAATACAACACCTATTATATGGTGAATTATTCTTAGGAGGTTGTCTATGGACATTAAGGAATATTTGAGTCAGGCCTTTTATCTGAACAAGCAGATCAAGGCAAAGGAAAAGAGATTGGAATGGCTCAGGGACATTGCTCCCGGTCCTTCCATGAGATTCAGTGAGGAAGCCAAGGTACCGGGCAACCCTAGGGCTTCTGCTGTCGAGAATGCAGCCATCAAGGTTGTTGCTCTCGAGGAGGAGATTGCGACCGATATCCTTAGACTTGTTGATGTGGTCAAGGATATCGAGAAGACCATTAGCAGAGTCGATTCCATAGAGTGCAGGACAATCCTTGAGTGCAGGTACCTCGGCTATATGTCATGGGAGGAGATTATCGCAAGGATGGGGTATGCTAGAAGCTATGTCTTCAAATTGCATGGAAAAGCATTACGCATGATTCATATTTGAAAAGCGGGCATCCTGCCCGCCTTCCTTTATGCTAGTAAATACTCCATTCTCCAGTTTTTCTATAAGAACTGAAATAATAAGAATAAATATTATAGCCAACTCTCTGGTTTACGCCATCACAAGCAAGAAAGAACCTAACTTTGATACTTGACCCATTTTCCGATTCAAATTCCTTAAGTTGGAAAACTTTCGAAAGACTTTGAGCATAAGAATTGATTTCAGATTTTCTGTATGAATCATCACCTATCAGGAATCGTTGAGGAACCAATACTTCTAGCATCACATCTATTTGTTTAGTTGGTTCGTAGTTGTAAGTCTCTTTAAGAAGAACAAGTTCGGTTCCACTCATTGCTGTTTGAAGAGCTTTTTTCATAGAACTTATTTTCTCTTCAATTTTTGCTTCTTTTGCCGCTTCAGCTTCAATGGCATCTAAATCCTTTAACTCCTTTGGTTTTGGAGGTTCTGGTTCTTGTTCTTGATGCTCAAGCAGGTACTCTGCAAGGGAAAGTGCATCCTTATCTAGTTTCTGCTGCTGTTCCAGTGCCAGGATTTTCTCAGCATCCGATACTTCTTTGTTATATGGGCGTTTAAGGGTAATCTGCTGGTCACCACCTATGGTACCCGTAATATCAATAACCTCCCAACCATGCTGTCCAAGGACATCCAGACTTTTCTCTATGCTTTTTGCTTCCTGAACATCTGAACGAATTCCTTCATCGAGGTAGGCGAGAGCACGAACATTGTAGTCTGAAAAATAAGACTTACCAAAAGAAACCACCATGTATTCCCATTTCTCCGAACTAGCAAAAACAGTTGCTAAGGAACAAGCAATCAAAAGAACGAAAATTAATTTTTTTTTCATTTTTCTCTCCTAGTTCTTAGCTTAGCGCTTTTTAACGTTGTTTTCAAAAGAATTGGAAAGAAAAAGGAGACAAAAGGAGACTTGAAGATACTTCTTGACATTAGATACACTATAATTACAAGGAACCCGGCGAAAGAGAGTCGGGTCTTTCTATTGGAGTTCAAATGAGTAGAGGAATGCCAGTGGCAGTAACATTCAGGGATAGTGTAGGCTCCAGGATTAAAGGAATAGGAAACGGGTAAAAATCCCAGGAATGAATTGCCACATTGAAGGAAGGATCATAGAATTAAACGACTTCAATGAGGAGAAAAAATTGAAGGGGGGTCTGTACTTTGGACGGTGCGGCCCCCCCTCAACGCAACCTAATGCCCGTACAGTGTGGACTGTCCATCGAAGAATTTCAAGAGGAAAAGATGTCCGGAGCATACCGGACGGAACTGCTTGCGCGCTGCCGTCCGGCCCGCTGTCCTTCCTGCGGCGAATACGGCCGGATGCACGGCCATGGGTTCGTCCGCCGCTATGCCATCATCCCTGACGGGACGACCCTCACACTTCTCGTGCCGGTATACAGATGCGCCCAGTGCGGGCGGCACATCCGGGTGCTTCCCCATGAAATGCACAACGGCTGCTGCCATGTGGCCCGGACCATCGTCAGCCTGCTTTCCCACAGGATCCGCACCGGCCACCACAAACGTTGCATGGTGCCGCGTTTCCTCCAGCACGCATGGTGGACCCGTTTCCTCATGAGGGTCCAGGATGCGGCGCTGGTGATGGACAATCTCCAGGGCGCTCTGGATTCCCTTCCGCCCTTTTCCCTCCTGTACCGGAAAACCTACCGGAGCGTGTACCAGGATGAGCCGCCGCCGTCCCGGCGTGCATCCCCACGGATTCTGCCTCTGGTGGTCTGCCTCGGCCATGGGTGACACTTTCCCCGCACGCATGTGCGAAGGAGAAGACACCATGGCGTTGACCAAGGAGGAAGAGAAGGCGCTCTTCCGCTTCAACATCATCTTCCCGCTGCAGAACCTCAGCGGGAAGGACGGCTCCCTGTCGGCGAAGATACGGGAGATATGCTCGAGGGAATATCGCATCCCCCATTCCAAGAAGACGACCATCTCCCCGGGTACGGTGTGGAAATGGCTCCGCGCCTACCAGAAGACGGGCACCATCGACAGCCTCGCCCCGGCCCACCGGAGCGACCGTGGCAGGAGAAGATCAATCTCCGGGGAGACGGAGGATGCGCTGCTGCAGCGGTGGAAGGCGAATCCGGAGAAACCGCTGACCACCATCGTGAAGGAGATGGAGCGTGACGGCGTCTTCGGACCGGAAGACCGTGCGGGCATGGCCACCATCTATACGATCATCAACAGGGAGAAGAACGGCTGGGACCCGAAACAGCAGGACCGGAGGGCGTACCGCGCCCCGTCCATCAATGACATGTGGCAGTCCGACGCGCTCCACGGCCCCATGGCCGTGATGCCCGACGGCAGCCGCCGCACCGCCATCCTGTTCGTCTGCATCGACAACAAAAGCCGCCTGGTGTGCCATGCCGCATGGTATGGTGACGAGAGCGCGGACAGCTACCTTGACTGCCTGTGGCAGGCTTTCCGCCTGCGAGGACTTCCCAAGACGGTGTTCGTCGACAACGGGGCGTCCTTCCGTGACGACCGTCTCCGGCTGGGGTGCGCCCAGCTGGGGGTCCACCTCATCTTCGCACGGCCCTATTCCCCAGCCTCGAAGGGTGTGGTGGAGCGCTGGAACCGCACGGTAAGGCAACAGTTCCTCTCCATGCTCCCCCGCGAGCCGCTGACGGTCACCGAGCTGAACATCCGCTTCGCACGATGGATCGACGAGTACAACCACCGGCCCCACATGACGCTGGACGGAATCTCGCCCCTGCAGTGTTATCTGGGGGAGCTCAAGGCCATCCGGCCGGCGCCCGACAACCTGCCCCTGTATTTCCGCAGGCAGGACACCCGTCTGGTCAACGCCGACAGGACCATCCGTTTCCAGGGAAATCTGCTCGAGGTCCCCATCGGCTACGCCGGCAGGAAGATCGAGATACGCTGGTTCGGCGACGACCCCCTGCACACCTGCGAGGGGTTCTTCAACGGGGCTTCCATCGGACTTCTCCGGCCGGTTGACCGGACGGCGAACTATTTCGCCCGCCGTTCCCAAGGGGGTGTGCGATGAGCCCGTCCACCCAGCGGAACGCCAACGTCCCCATGACCCAGTTCTTTGAACTCCGCCGCCAGCCGTTCCCCCAGACGCTCCATCCCAAGGAGATGTACGCGCTGCCCCAGATGGAGGCCGTCAGCGGCATGACCGAGTTCGCCTTCCAGAACAGCATGTTCTACGCCATCATCGGCGCGGTCGGATGCGGCAAGTCAAGCGCCTTGCGCTTCGCCTGTGACCGGCTCGCCCAGCACCAGGCGATGGTGCTGGAGGTAGTCGGTGGCATCTGGTCCTTCACCGAGTTCCTCCGCCAGATCCTCGCCGCCCTGGGCATCGAGTTCAAGCCCTACCAGCCGTCGGTCATGGTCAGACTCATCCAGGAACGGCTCATCGCCATCCAGAATGACGGCAAGAAGTGCATTCTCATCGTCGACGAGGCGCATCTGCTGCGCGGCGATGTGTACGCCCAGCTTCACATTCTCTCCCAGCATCCGGAGGCGAAGCGTCCGCTTTTCTCCCTGATGCTCTGCGGGCAGGAGGAGCTCGCCGAGAAACTCTCCTATCCCCAGGCAAGGCCCCTGATGAGCAGGATCGCCGAAGGCTTCTACATGCAGCCGCTTGGCAGGGATGACTTCGACGGGTACATCGGCCACCACATGCGCCTCGCCGGCGCGAAAGGGCAGGTATTCGACGCCATGGCCCTCGACGCACTCTGGCAGTGCTCCAACGGGAACCTCCGTTCCATCGGAAACCACGCCCTTTCCGCGCTCCAGTATGCCGCCAACACGGACTGCCGCATGGTGACCGCGGAATGCGTACGCAAATCCCAGCGGGCGCTCTGGGGCCAGCCGGTACAGCCCGTGACGGACCCGTCAGCCATGGTGCAGGCCAGACCCGGATGGTAGAGCGGACCGTTTGATCATCATCCCAGCCCCGGTGCCGGTTGGCCGCCGGGGCTTCACTTTCCCCTCGCTTGTCCGTTTATTCCTGGAAGATAGCGCCCCTGTTTATTCTTACGAAAACCCGTGCCTGTTTATTTCTCAATTCGCATGTCCGAATAATGTTCGACTCTACACTGGCCATCAGATTCGCCAACTCGGCGGTCATGGAAATCCGCAAGTTTGCACAGTGCCTGACAAGGAATGCGGTGGAGATTCTTAACTACTTCCAGACCCTGAGGACCAATGCAATCCTGGAGGGGTTCAACTCGAAGATAAGCATCATCAAGAGCCGTGCGAGAGGCTTCAGGAACATGAGGAACTTCATGAACATGATCTACTTCGTCTGTGGAGAATTGTCTCTCCCCCTGCAGCCAATCATGTAGAGCTACCCACTATAAACAGCGAAAGGCCACGAGTGAATAGAAATCTTCCGGGAAAATGAGTAGATATGTGGAATGGGACGAAATAGAGTATTCTGATGAATTTGGAGACAAATCGAGAGACTCTACCGTGGCTATCATGGGCTTGTCATACTGATTAACAAGGACAATTTCTGGCATGAAAGTGGTGAAAAAAAGGCCGGCTGACAGCCTGATAATGTTGTGAGGGAAATTAATCTTGCAAGTATTATTTTCTTCATACATCATACCTTGATTTTATAGTTTGCCGGTGAGTATTTGTTGACCAGAGGTAAAAACAATGGAAGAGACAACTCATTTTGAAACCCTCAGTAATGGAGTATTTGCAACATTGTCGTTCTTTGAGAGATGGCGTATGTTTTTTTCTGTGAACAGGACAATACCATGTTTGGATAAGTCGGATGGGAAGATGCGGAGGCAAGAAAGCTCCATGATGCTCGTATGATTCTTGGATTGTTTGAGACGAAGTATGCCCCATCGGTGTGTGACCTCCTGTTGCTGGGAGGGGAAATCAACAAAAGGTATTGGTGTGGGAGATGTACGGTCTCCCGTTTTTCATCTGCAACGGAAAGGACTTGTAATCGGAAGTTCTGTGTAATGTGCATGAAGTTCCGAATGGAGGTTGCCTTTGGCGGAATCGTGTGATAGTATGTATTCGGAAGTTTTGTGTAAATGTGCATAATTTCCGAATGAGGTCTTGGATGATCTGTACCAGAGAAAGCTATATCGACGCATTGAAACAAAGCAGGTTCAACGGGTTGGTCAAAGTACTTACCGGTATCAGACGGTGCGGGAAGAGCTTTCTTTTGTTCAAGCTCTATCATGATTTTCTGATTTCGGAAGGAGTCAAGGAAGATCACATCATCATGATCGCTCTTGATCGGATAGAGAATGAACGTCTTTGTGACCCGCATGAGCTCTATCAGGCCATCATGCAGAGGATCATCCATACGGATCAACCATATTATGTGTTCATCGATGAGGCCCAATATGCCATTTCCAAGGAGGAACTGGCAGTGAAGGACAAACCGTTTGGGCTGTATGGTGTGCTCAACAGCCTGCTGCGGATGCAGAATGTGGACGTGTATGTGACGGGAAGCAACTCACGGTTTCTCTCCACCGATGTGATGACCGAATTTCGGGGAAGAGGGGATGTGATCCCTGTGTATCCGTTACGCTTTTCGGAATTCTTTTCGTGCGTTGGAGGCGACAAGGCTGATGCCTATGAAAGCTATGCCCTGTATGGAGGCATGCCGTATGTACTCAATCTGGATCAAAACGAAAAGAAGCAACGGTATCTCTCCGGATTATTTGAGGAGATTTACTTCAAAGACATTGTGGAACGATATGGAATCAAGTACCAAGCCGCGCTTGGCATGATCACCGACGCGCTCTGTTCTTCCATCGGCTCCCTGACCAATGCAAGCAAAATCTCCCGGACATTGACCAGCGCATTGGGGAAGCGCATCGATGCAGAAACCGTTTCATCGTATCTCAGGTATCTGTCCGATTCGTTCCTGTTCTGCGAAGTGAAACGGTATGATGTGAAAGGAAAACGATATTTTCAGTATCCGAGCAAGTATTTCTGTACCGATGTGGGGCTGCGGAACGCCAGACTCAACTTCCGCCAGCAGGAAGAAAGTCATCTGATGGAAAACATCATTTTCAATGAATTGGTCGCACGGGGCTACCATGTGGATGTTGGTGTGGTCAACCATTCTGAGAAGGGGGCGGACGGAAAACAGGTGAGAAAGAACCTTGAGGTTGACTTTGTGGTCAATTTGGGGATGGACCGCCTGTATATCCAGTCCGCTCTGTCCGTCGACGACGAAAAGAAAAAACTCCAGGAAAAGCGATCATTGCTGGCGATCCGTGATGGGTTTCGGAAAGTCATCATTACAAAAACCCGGGCAAAACCGTGGCTGGATGAAGATGGGATTCTCCGGCTTGGACTGTACGATTTTCTCCTGGATCAAAACAGTTTGCGGAGTTGGTGATTCTGTCTCCTCCTAGGATTTTGGGGAATGGGATGGATTGGGGGAAAAGCGCACCGTTTTTCAGGATGCGTTTCTGCTGGTGCTGAAGATCCGCTTCGCCTGGGTGGCGAACAGGATGGCAGTGAAAGTGACGGCAAGGATGTCGGCGATCGGTTCGGCAAGGAATACCGCGGTGGTTTTGTCTTTGGCAAGGAGGTGAGGGAGCAGGTAGATCAACGGAATGAGCAGCACCAGCTTGCGAACCGACGCGACGATGATGGATTCCTTGGTCCGGCCCAGGGAGACGAACGTCGTCTGGCATGCCATCTGGATGCCGATCAAGCCAAGGCCTCCGAAGTAGATCCGCGCGGCGCGTTTGGTGAATGCCGTCAACGCGGGATCGGTGGTGAAGATACCGGTGAACAGTCCGGGAAACAGCTGTACCACCGCCCAGAACCCCATCGACCAGAGCAGGCTGGTCCGTAGCAACAGATGGAACGTCCGTTTTACCCGGGGAATATTGCCGGCGCCATAGTTGAAACTCATGATCGGCTGGGCGCCTTGTCCGACTCCCTGCAGGGGAAGCACAAGGAACAGATTGACGCTGGAGATGATTGTCATCGCCCCCACGGCGATATCCCCACCGTAACGGAGCAGGGAGCTGTTGAAACAGACCATCAAGGCACTTTCCGTCACCTGCATGACGAAGGTGGACAGACCGAGGGCCAGCGAGGGAAGGATGACGGAAGCCTGGAGCGGCAGGTTGCGTGACGTAAGGTGGAGTTCCGTCCGCTTCCCCCTGAGAAACTTCATGATCCAGAAGGTGGAAAGGGCCTGGGAGAGAACGGTGGCCCAAGCCGCCCCCCGCACCCCCATGTGGAAGACGAAGATGAACAGCGGGTCGAGCAGACAATTGGAGACGGCTCCGATCACCACGGAGAGCATGCCGGTGGTGGTGTATCCTTGCGCGATGATGAAAGCGTTCATCCCCAGCGTCAGCTGGACGAAGACCGTTCCCCATGCGTAGATGGAAAGGTACGCCTGGGCGTACGGCATGGTGTTGCCGCTTGCGCCGAACAGCGTGAGGATTGCATTCCCCCGCCATTGGAGCAGGATGGTGAGGATGACGGAAATGAACAGCAGGACGGTGCAGGATTGCCCCATCACCCGCTCAGCGTCCTCTCTCCGACCTTGGCCGAGCAGCATGGATGCTTTGGGCGCGCCACCACTGCCCACCAAGGCCGCGAACGCCGCGATCACCATCAGGGCCGGCATGCAGACGCCAACTCCCGTCAAGGCGAGCGGACCTTCGTTTGGGATGTGGCCGATGTAGATCCGGTCAACCACGTTGTACAGCATGTTGATCAACTGGGCCGTCACTGTGGGAACGGCCAGGCGGAACAGCAGGGGACCGACCGGCGCGGTGGCCAGGAACTTTGAGTCATGGTTCGTCATCTGGAACACGATACCCCCGCCGGGAGGTTTGGACAATCCTGTCCGTGCTCATTTGTACGGATTGACTTCGCTTTTCTTCAGGATCTTTGTTTGGTCGAATCCCAGCTTGGAGAGGGTTTTCATCACTGTTTCCAGCTGGTACTGGGGAACCCAACGGGCAGACAGGCGAACCAGACCACCGTCCAGGAAGCTCTGCGTACGGCCTCAGTCCTGCTTGTCGCATCTGCTCGTAACGAACCAGCGCGGTGGAAGGGGAAGAGAACGCCCCTACCTGCAGCAGATACCATCCGGTGTCCCCCGCCCGGTTGTATTTGGACTCCGGCACTTCCGGTTCATAGACGATGGTGAGCGTCACCGGTGAGATGCCCGCCTCCAGCATGCCGATCGCCTGGGCCGCCTTCGGAGTCAGGTCGATGATCCTTCCCTCGACGAACGGACCACGGTCGTTGATCTTCACTTCAACGCTTTTGCCGTTCTTGGTGTTGGTCACCTTGACGATGGTGCCGAACTTCAGCGTCTTGTGGGCTGCGGTGAGCGCCTGGGGGTCGAATGCCTCGCCGTTGGCGGTAAGGCTCTCGCTGTTGTCCGAGGTGTACCAGGAGGCGATTCCGGACAGTTCGTCATCCTCGGCGGCAAGCACCGGGAAGAGGGCAAGACAGATCAGCGTAACGATACACAGAAGGCGTTTCATGCCTCAAGTATACGCCCCCGCCATTTGAAATTGCAACAGTTGTGTGTTTCCTTTTCATTCACTATACTACGGGTACTATGAGCGACAAGAACGAACAGAATGCGATGCATTGGGCGGATGTGTATGCCGATAAGATCATTCGCGAGAAGGGTGACAAGGAGTTGTACACCTGCGCGAGCGGCATCACTCCGTCCGGCACGGTACATATCGGGAACTTCCGGGAGATCATCTCGGTTGATCTGATCGTCAGGGCCCTTCGGGAACGGGGCAAGAAGGTGCGGTTCATCTACAGCTGGGACGACTATGATGTGTTCCGCAAAGTACCGAAGAACATGCCCCAGCCGGAGCTGTTGGAGCAGTATCTGCGCTTCCCCATCACCATGGTGCCCGATACCACCAAGCGGGCGGACAACTATGCCCGTGGAAACGAGTTGGACGTGGAGCAGGTGCTTCCCGAAGTAGGCATTTTCCCGGAGTACCTGTATCAGGCCCAGCGGTACCGCAGTGGCATGTACGCCGAGGGGATCCGCAAGGCGCTGGAGAACCGGGACGCCATCAAGAAAATCCTGGACGAGTTCCGCACCGAGCCGCTTCCCGATGACTGGTATCCCGTCTCCGTCTTCTCTTCGTTCACCAACAAGGACGACACCAAGGTGATCGGCTGGGACGGGCAGTGGGGCCTGACCTACCGGGACGAGGATGTGGGCAAGGAAGAGACCATCGACCTGCGCACCACACCCAACGCCAAACTCCCCTGGCGGGTTGACTGGCCGATGCGCTGGAGCCGGGAACACGTCGATTTCGAGCCGGCCGGCAAGGACCACCACAGCGAAGGCGGGTCGTTCGATACCTCCCGGAAGATCGTCGAGTTGTTCGGCTGGCACGCTCCGGTGTCGTTCCAGTATGATTTCATCTCCATCAAGGGGCATGGCGGAAAGATCTCTTCGTCCAGCGGGGACGTCATTTCCCTGCCGGATGTCCTGGACATCTACACGCCGCAACTGACCCGCTATCTGTTCGCCTGCACCGTACCCAACCGGGAATTCGCCATCAGTTTCGATTTGGATGTACTGAAGCTGTACGAGGATTACGACAACTGCGAACGGATTTATTTCGGCGTGCTTCCCGTCAGCGAGAAGCGCAGGGCGTATGAGAAACGGATCTACGAGCTTTCGCAGATCAGCGAGGACGTGCCGAAGATGATCGGCTACCAGGTGCCGTTCCGCCATCTGTGCAACCTGCTGCAGATCCACGAGCTGGATGTGGCAGAGACGATCGCGTCGCTGTCCGACGTCAAGCCGGAGCAGATGGATCGCTTGGTTGCCAAGGCGACCTGCGCCAAGCATTGGCTGGAAAAGTACGCCCCGGAGGATTTCCGTTTCCACCTGGCCACGTTGGACCAGGAGAACGTGGCGCTGGGGCCACAGGAACAGAAGGCGGTCGCCGCGCTGGCCAAGGTGGTGGAGGCGATGGATGACATTTCCCCGGATGAGTTCTCCACCCGGATGTACGCCTGCGCCAAGGACAATGACCTGCAGACTCCTGATTTCTTCAAGGCAGTCTACCAGGTGTTGATCGCCAAAGACCGTGGACCGAAGCTTGCCGATTTCATCCATTCCTGCGGGAAAGCCAAGGTCCTTCCCATTTTGCAGAGGTATTGCTGATGAAAGTATTGATGTTGAACGGCAGCCCCCATGAGAAGGGGTGCACCTTCACCGCGATGAGCGAGGTGGAGTCGTCATTGAAGAAGGCGGGGATCGAGACGGTGTGGTTCCACATCGGAAACACCGGGGATTCGTTCTCGCCCGATCGGATCAAAGCGTGCGGACACTTGATGGAAACTTGTGACGGCCTGGTGGTCGGTTCTCCCGTCCACTATGCCGCCTGCACCGGTGTCTGCTCGGCGTTTCTTGACCGGTTGTTTTCCGAGTTCGGCTCGGCGATGCGCCTGAAGCCGGCATGCTGCGTCGTCTCCTGCAGACGGGGCGGAGCCAGCGCGACGTTTGATGAGCTGAACAAGTATTTCACCATCAGCCAGATGCCGGTGGTCTCCTCCCAGTACTGGAACAGCGTCCATGGCAACACGCCGGACGAGGTTCGTCAGGACAAGGAAGGGATGCAGGTGATGCGGGTGCTGGGCGCCAACATGGCGTGGCTGCTCTCCTCCATCGCCAAGGCGGATCTTCCCAAACCGGTGGAAGAGAAGAAGGAACGTACCAACTTCATCCGGTGACGGATTGGTGGTTGGCAAGAAGGCCGGACGGAGACGCCCGGCTTTTTTTGTTACAGGATCCTGCTGAGGATCTGGTCGTTCTTCCGCCACTTGGGCTGGGCTTTGACTCTGAGATCCAACTGGAGTTTCCTGCCGGGGAAGATTCCTTTGATCTCCTTGAACGCCGCCACGCGGATATCACGGATGTTCCGGCCGCCTGCGCCGATGACGATGCCTTTCTGGCTGTCCGTCTCCACCACGATGAACGCCCGGATCCAGATGGTGTTGGTCTCTTCCTGGTTTTCCAGGTCGGCCAATTCCACATAGATGGCGTGGGGGATTTCCTGGGTGACGGTGGCGATGGCTTTCTCCCGGATGATCTCGGTGATCCGGAATTCCAGGCTCTGGTCGGTCCGTTCGTCTTCCGGATAGAGCAGTTTCCCCTTCCTTGGCCAGGTCGAACAAGGCGATGAGGATTTCATCGACGCCGTTGTCCTCCTTGGCCGATGCATGGAGTCGTTTGGCCTGGGGGAGGTTGGTGGTGAGGAAGGATTCGGCTTCCAGCATTTCCATGCCGCTTGCGATATCGCTTTTGTTCAGCACGGCGACCACCGGTGTCTTGATCGCGCCCAACAGATGGGCGATGGCAAGCTCCTCTTCCCCTCCCTTGCGGGTGGGGTCGATGACGTACAGGACGATGTCCGTTTCCTCAAGGCTCGCCTTGGCCGTCTCCTGAAGCTTCAGGTTGAGCTTCTGTTCGGAGAGGTGGTAGCCCGGGGTGTCGGTGAAGATCAACTGGCCTCGTTGGTCGGTGTAGATTCCTCGGATGGCGTTGCGGGTCGTCTGCGGAGTCGCTGCGGTGATGGAGACTTTCATTTCGCAGATCGTGTTGACCAGCGTGCTCTTTCCTGATGACGGTCGTCCGATGACGGCCACGGTGGCGCATTTCATGCTTTCCCCTCCCATATCCCGTTGAGTATAGTTGTCCCCACGTCCCTTTTCAATTATACTTCCACAGGAAGGAACAACAAATGGCTGAAGAACAAGAAAAGAAAGCCCCTGTACAGGATCCATCGTTGGGGGAAAAATTGCTGAAGACCCGTTCCGTCGTGGTCAGCGGAGAGATCAACAAGGACAGCGCCGATGCGTTCATCAAACAACTGTTGGTGCTGGACAGTGAGGGAGACGGGAAGATCACCGTGTTCATCAACAGCCCCGGCGGGGACGTGGATGCCGGTTTCGCCATGTTCGACACCGTCCGGTTCATCGCTTCCCCCGTGGTGATGGTCGGCTGTGGCTTGGTCGCTTCGGCCGCGTCGCTCCTGTACGTCGCCGTTCCCCGGGAGCGGCGGTTCGCGTTCCCCAATTCCACCTATCTGATCCATCAGCCGATGAGCGGGATGAAGGGAGTCGCCACGGACATCCAGATCCATGCCGCCCAGTTGGAACGGCTTCGGACCAAGCTTGATCATCTGATCGCCGAACAGACCGGAAAGGACATTTCCGTCGTCTCCAAGGATACCGAACGGGATCACTGGATGACCAGCGAAGAGGCCCTGACCTATGGTTTGGTAGGACACATCATCACAAGCAGGTCGGAACTGGCCTGAGTCCATGCCGTTCACCAAATATCTCAGCGAGACCGAGAAGCAGTACGGCCGCAGGTGCATGGTCATTGAGGAGAGCATCAACGGGATCGCGTTCCCGCTCCTCGGCGACACGTTGGTCTACCTGCTGGCCGTTGCGTTCCAAGCGGGGAACTTCGCGCTGGGATACATCTCCTCGGCGGCATACATCGGCGGCATCGTGCTGCCGATCGTCCCGCTGATCTTCCAGGGAAAGAACCAGATCAAATGCCAGGCGTTCGCCTGGTACGCCCGTTCCCTCTGCTCGCTGGGGTACCTTGCCGTCCTGTTTCTCAATCCTCAGTGGGCGCGCATCGTCCTGCTGGTGGTCTTCACGTTGTTCTGCGTGTTCCGGATGATCGGGATCGCGTTCAACGACTTTACCGTCAAGAGCATCTCATCCGTCTCCAACCGGGGGCGTGTCGTCTCCGAGGTGAACATCGCCTACCAGCTTTCCTCCATGTTCTTTCGTTTGATCACCAGCGTGGTGCTGACCCTGCAGTTTTTCGCCACCGTGCTGGGCATGGTCAGCCTGCAGATGTTCGGCGTGGCGGCCAACCTGGTCTCCTCCCGGTTCGTCGGAAAGATTCCGTGCCGCAGTACGGTGCAGTACACCAAAGGCCATGGCGTCACCTATCAGGTGCGTGCCTCGATGCGGAATCCTTCGCTGCGCCGCCGCCTGTTCCTGCGGTGGTTCTCCACCGTGGCGATCATCGTATTCAACATGACCGTGCCGTATCTCAGGGTGGTGCTTCACCTCTCCTCCAGCTGGGTAATGTTCTATTCGGTCACCCTGGGGCTGGCCGTGGTGTGTGCCGGCCTTGCCACCAAGGATCTGGCCGACCGGATCGGTTCCAAACCGCTGGTCTTCATCTCTGGGGTGGCGTCGTTGTTCTGCCTGTTCCTCTGGGCGGTTTTTCCGGTGAACGTCGACCCTCTGTGGTACTATTTTCTGGGGTTCGTCACCAATTTCTTCCTTTCGTCGGTCAACCTGCTGGTGGTGCGCCTGATCGCCCAGGTGATGCCGGATGATGATGCCGTGCCGTTCAACGCCATGGTCAACTTCGTCATCGCCCTGTTCGCCTTGGCGGCCGGTTTCCTTTCCGGATTGATGGCCAATTTCTCCTCCTTGGCGGAGAACATATTCGTGCTGGGTGGCAAGAGCGCGGGGAACCCCTACACGTTGGTCTTTTTGTTCGCCATGGTGATGGATCTTGTGGTGGTGGTGATCTCCACCCGGCTTCAGGAGGTGGGGTCGTACAGCACCAAGGATGCCGCCGGGGTGGTCTTCTCCCTGCATGGGATCCAGGCCGTCTCGATGATCGAGCGATTGCAGAAGACCAAGGATCCGACCAAACGACGGGAACTGTTGCTTTCGTTGGGCAGCAACCTGAACAACCTGGCCACCAGCGAGCTGAGGGAAATCCTGGCCAATCCGTTTTCCCCGGATACGGAGGATGCCATCCGAAGCTTGGGGGAGAAGCCCCGGCCTGCGTTGCTGGACGATTTGATACGGATCGCCGAGGATGACGATTCCTACGTGCAGCTGAACGCCATCGGCGCGTTGGGGTCGTATCGTGGACCGAAAGCCCGTACCGCGCTGGAAGGACTTCTGGAAGGCCACTGGTCGTCGGTGCGCTCCATGGCCAGCCGTTCCCTGGCCCGCCAGAGCGGCGGGGATTCCCGGTATCTGGACATCATCACCAGGCTTTCCCTGAACACCCGTCACATCGATGAAGAGATCGACTATCTGATCGCCAAGCGGGAGATCGACAAGGAGGGGACGTTCTACCAGGATTTCTTCCTGTCCGTCACCCAACAGCGCAGCGCGACGTTCCGTCAGACCCGGTACGCCGTCCTCGCCAGTTTCCTGAAGTTCGGCTCCCCCCGGCTTGCCTACCTGTATGAGTTGATGAACAACGGGGACGTGGATGACTTCCTCTCCGATTTCCTCACTGACGCGCGGGATCTGTCCGCCATCGACCAGCACTACAACGATATCTTCGAGATGTTCGAGACGGAGAACTGGATGGATGTGCGTACCTTCTGCCTGTCTCTTCTGGATGATTGTGATGTCACGTATAATCCTCGGTTCGAGAACCTCAGAAAGGGACTCCTCAAGGCGCGGGAGATGGATATCGCCCTGTTTGACGTGCAGGACGCGCTTGCCGAACTGTACTTCTGTTATTCATTGGAAAAGAACTCCCATTCCGCCTGAACGACCAGCTGGGGGAATCCGGTGGTAGGGAATGCATGCGTCTGTTGCTGCTTGCCCTGTTTTGCTCCCTGTTCTTCTCCTGTGGCGCCGAAACCCCGGCGCCGCAGTTGTTCACCATCGTTTCGTACAACGTCCAGAATCTGATGGACGCCCATCTGGATGGAACGGAGTATTCCGAGTATACCCCGGATGGCGGGTGGACGGATGCCGCGTACAAGGCGCGCCTGTCCCGTCTTTCCCAGGTGCTTCGCACATCGGAAATCCGTGATGCCGACGTCCTGGTCCTCCAGGAGGTGGAACATCGGGGCGTAATGGAAGATCTGATGCGCCTCCATCTCTCCCGCTCTGGATGGACGTACTTTGCCGTGGTCAAGGATCCCTCCTCTCCGATCGGCATCGGCATCGCCAGCAAGGTTGAGCCGGAGTTCGTCCGCTCCCATCATGGGCACACTGGACGCCCGATACTGGAGGCTTCCTTTTCCGTGGGGGGGCAGCGGATCATCCTGTACGGGGTGCATGGCAAGAGCCAGATTGGGACGGATACGGAGGAGGCGAGGATTGACATGGCGCGGACCGTGGCGTCGGCGGCATCAGAGTGGAACGACGCGCTGGTGGTGGTCTGCGGGGATTTCAATGAGGATCCGGATGTCTCACGGACGGCAGGGGAGCAGACGGCGCTGGTGCTGCTGGATCTTCCTTCCACGGCGCTGTACACCCAAAACGGGTCGCTCCCCGTGACCGGCAACCGGAGCCGGGTTTCCGGGCCGGTGTGGTACAGTCCGTATCTGGATTCCTCATTGGATCTGGGGAAAGGCTCCTACGTCTACCAGTCCGTCTGGCACCGGTTCGACCAGATGCTGGGGCAGGGAGCGCTTTTTGACGGTAAAGGCTGGGATTTCCTGGATTTCTCCATTCTCTCCCAGCCTCTGGTGTGCAACGCTGATGGAACGCCGTTTGCCTGGGACAGGACGCTCCTGTCCGGCTACAGCGATCATTTCCCCATCAGGATTCGATTGATCGGGACTTAGACGCCTGCGGCGGGAACTTCAGTTCGTAGAAGATCTGCTCCAGTTCCAGCGCGATGTTGATGTTGTGGACGACCGGTACGCTGCCATCTTCCTGCTTTTCCGGTTTGAGGGTCACCGGGCTGAAGTTCAGCACGCCACGGACGCCGGCTTTCAGCAGACGGTCGTAGCTTTCCTGGGCTGCGATCTCCGGAACGGTGATGATCCCCACCTGGACCTTCAACGCGCTGACAATCTCTTCCAGACGGTTCAGAGAGTACATCGGGATCGGGCTGGATGCATCCGTATATACATTGGGATCGTTGTCGAATCCCGCGACGACTCGGATGCCATCCGGCTCGAACCCGGCGTAGTGCATCAACGCCTTTCCAATGCGTCCGCATCCGATGATGATGCAGTTCTGCGGTTTGCCTTTGCCCAGGATCTTGCCCAGCACGGCGACCAGTTCGGGGATCTCATACCCACCCCGTTTCTGTCCGTGGATGGACAATTGGGAGAAATCCTTGCGCACAATGGCGGGGCTGACGCCTGCGGCGTCGGCAAGGTTATGCGCAAACACTTTTTCGAGACCGATGGTCCGGAGTCTATTAAGGGCCCTGTAGTATCGGGTGATTCGTACAAGTTGCTCGTTATTCACGTTCTTGCCTCCTGTTTATGTGAATCATATTACATGAAACTGAAAAAACGGTCAATAAAATTCGAAGTTATTTCGCTGTAGGAAAATATGAAGGCGGAAATCAGTGTACAAAACCGTTTTGTTTTTGATATACTACCACAAAACCGTGTAGTATCGCATTGGGAGGTTTCATGTCAGAAAACACTGCAGAAAAGTTCTCTCCAGTGTTGGTGAATTACATCAACAGTTGGAAAGACAAACCGGGCAATCTGGTCATGGTGCTTCACAAGGTCCAGGAAGAGCAGGGATATATTTCTCGGGAGGCCGCCAACCAGGTTTCCGAGATGCTTTCCGTGCCTCTTGCCAAGATCTGGGGAGTCATCACGTTCTATCATTTCTTCAAGTTGACGAAGCCCGGCAAGCACAACATCCAGGTCTGTCTGGGGACTGCTTGCTATCTGAAGGGCAGCCAGATTCTCATCGATGAGCTGAAATCGTCGATCAATCTGGATGTGGGTGGAGTTACGGATGACGGTCTGTTTTCCTTGGATGCCGTCCGTTGCCTGGGGTGCTGTGGGCTTGCGCCATGCTTGACCATCAGCGGAGAGGTGTACGGCAAAGTGACCAAGGACCAGCTTCCAGGCATCCTGGCAAAATACAGCTGAACGATGCATGCACGTCTTCATCTGTGACTTCCTGCTGGACATCGTCCAGAATTCCTTTGAAGCGGGAGCCGTCCATGTCACGTTGGTCCTGAAGGAATCGGACCAGTTTCTGGATTGCACCGTCAAGGATGACGGGAAGGGGATGAGCGAAGAGGTGCAGAAGCGGGTGCTGGATCCGTTCTATACGGACGGGATCAAGCACGCAAAGCGGAACGTCGGGCTTGGGTTGCCGTTTCTCTCCCAGACCGTACTTGAGACGGGAGGGACGTTCGATCTGCAATCCAAGGAAGGCAAGGGGACGGTGGTCAGGTTCGTGTTCGATCTTGACAACGTGGACACCCCGCCGATGGGGGATCTGCCGGGAACGTTGCTTCTGCTGTTCAATCATCCAGGTGCCAAGGAATTTTCCGTGGAACGGAGTCTCTCCACGGTGAAGGGTTCCGGGTCGTACCAGGTGGGCAGAGGGGAGCTGGTCGAGGCGTTGGGAAGTTTGACGGACAGTGGTTCGCTGGTATTGCTTCGGCAGTTCCTGCAATCACAGGAAGACGCGCTGAAACCGTACATGGTGGATCATCCGCTGGAACAATGGGAAACAAAAGAGGAGACAAGAAGATGACGCTTGAGGAATTGAGAAAGTTGCGTGAGGACAAGCAGAAGGCGATGGAGAAGCGGGACACCAGTGGAAAGGATGTCCAGGTCATCGTCGGTATGGGCACCTGCGGGATTGCCGCCGGGGCGAAAGTGGTGCTTGATACCTTTCTGACGGAATTGGACAAGAAGAACATTTCCAACGTGTCCGTCACCCAGACGGGGTGCATGGGGCTTTGCTATGTGGAGCCGACGGTGGAAGTGATCGTTCCGGGAATGCCTGATGTGATCTATGGCAAAGTGGATAGGGCGATGGTCGACAAGATCATCGACGAGCATATCATTGGCAAGCAGTTGATCTCTGATCATATCTATGACCGGCCAGCTGCCGACATCATGAAAAAGTAACGGGGGCAAGGAATGGCGTTCAGAAACTATATTCTGGTGTGTGGTGGCAGCGGTTGCGAATCCAGCCACTCAGACCAGATCTACCAGTCACTGGTGGATGAGAGCAAGGCGCAGGGGGTCGCGGATGCGGTCCAGATCGTCAAGACGGGATGTTTCGGTTTCTGCGAGCAGGGGCCGATCGTCAAGATTCTCCCCGAGGAAGCGTTTTACGTGCATGTCAAGCCGGAGGATGCCAAGGAGTTGATCAGCGAGCACATCATCAAAGGCCGTGAGGTCAAGCGGCTTCTGTATGACAAGTCGCAGAGCCAGGCCCATGCCAAGGTGGAGGACATCAAGTTCTACCAGAAGCAGTTCCGCATCGTGCTTCGCAACTGCGGGTTCATCAACCCGGAGAACATCGACGAGTACATCGCCCGTGATGGATTCAAGGGGTTGGAGAAGGCATTGTTCTCCATGACTCCGGATGACATCATCAACGAGATGAAGATTTCCGGACTGCGTGGCCGTGGCGGCGCGGGCTTCCCCACCTGGATGAAGTGGAACTTCACCAAACAGGCGCCGGGAGACGTCAAGTACGTCGTCTGCAACGCGGATGAAGGGGACCCGGGCGCGTACATGGACCGTTCCACGCTGGAAGGCGATCCGAACAGCGTCCTGGAAGCGATGATCATCTGTGGCAAGGCGATCGGAGCCCATCAGGGGTACATCTACATCCGCGCCGAGTATCCGCTTGCCATTCATCGTCTGGAAGTGGCGATGAAGCAGTGCCACGAATACGGCTTGCTGGGCAAGGATATTCTGGGCAGTGGCTTTGATTTCGACATCGAGATCCGTTTGGGCGCAGGCGCGTTCGTCTGCGGTGAGGAGACGGCGCTCCTGCAGTCCATCATGGGCAAGCGTGGCATGCCGCAGCCTCGTCCGCCATTTCCTGCGACCAAAGGTCTGTGGGGCAAGCCGACGGTGATCAACAACGTCGAGACATGGGCCAACGTGCCGGTGATTATCGACAAGGGTGGCGCATGGTTCGCAAAGATCGGGACGGCGGACAGCAAGGGAACCAAAGTGTTTGCTGTTACCGGAAAGATCGCCAACAGCGGCCTGGTGGAAGTCCCGATGGGCACGACGCTCCGTGAGATCATCTTCGATATCGGCGGCGGTATCGCCCATGGCAAGAAGTTCAAGGGCGTGCAGACCGGAGGTCCTTCCGGCGGTGTGATCACCGAGGAATATCTGGATACCCCGATCGACTACGGCGCTCTGACCAAGTTGGGTTCCATCATGGGATCCGGCGGCATGATTGTCATGGATGAGGATGACTGCATGGTGGATGTGGCCAAGTTCTATCTTGGGTTCACCGTGGATGAGTCCTGCGGCAAGTGCGCGCCGTGCCGTATCGGCGGCAAGTCGATACTGGCGTTGATGGAGAAGATCACCAACGGAGCGGGAACGATGGACGATGTGGAGGCGATCAAGACGATTGGGCACGCAATGCAGCGTGGCTCGCTGTGCGCGTTGGGTCAGACCAGCCCCAACCCGGTGTTGTCCACCATGAAGAACTTCCCTGAGGAGTATCGGGCGCACATCATCGACAAGAAGTGCCCTGCGGGCAAGTGCAAGAAGTTGATTACCTATGTGATCAACCCGGACAAGTGCATCGGTTGCGGAGCCTGTTCCCGCAAGTGCCCGGTCGGAGCCATTGCCGGCGCCGTTCGGGAAAAGCATGTGATCGATCCGAAGGTATGTATCCGCTGTGGCGCTTGCCGTGAGACCTGCAAGTTCGGCGCGATCCTGGTCAAGTAGTGGGAGGAAGAAAATGAGTGTGCATGTGAAAATCAACGGTGTTCCCGTCGAAGTCGAAGAGGGCACCAGTGTATTGAACGCCGCAAAGAAGGCAGGTGCGAAAATTCCGACGCTTTGCTACCATCCGGACCTGAAGGCGTTTGGCAGCTGCGGCATGTGTATCGTGAAACAGGAGGGCAACTCGAAGATCCTTCGCGCCTGCGCCTCCCCGGTTGCTGAAGGGATGTCCATCATCACCAACGATCCGGAACTGTACTCTGTACGGAAGACGATCCTGGAGTTGACGCTCTCCACCCATCCGTCCACCTGTCTTACCTGCATCCGTAACGGGAAATGCAGTCTGCAGGACATGGCGGCGGAGTTTGGCATCCGCGAGCAGCCGTACCAGCCCAGGGTGAACATCCAGGCGCCGGTGGACGACTCAACCCCGTCCATCGTGCTGGATCCGAAGAAGTGCATCAAGTGCGGTCGGTGCGTCCAGGTCTGCCAGGACCTGCAGGGAACCTTCGCGTTGGAGTTCATCGGTCGTGGGTCCAACACGGTGATGGCGCCGGCAGCGATGCTTTCGCTGAATGACAGCCCGTGCATCAAATGCGGACAGTGCGCCGCGCACTGCCCGGTCGGAGCGATCTATGAAAAGGATGACACCGGCAAGATGATCTCCGCCGTCGCCGATCCCGAGAAGATCGTGGTCGCCGAGATCGCGCCGTCCGTCCGTGTCAGCCTCTCCGAGGAATTCGGCTTGAGGCCGGGAACGCTTTCGACGAAGAAGATCTACACGGCGCTCCGCAGGCTTGGGGTGGATTACGTGGAAGACACCAACTTCGGCGCGGATGTCACCATCATGGAGGAAGGGTACGAGCTGGTGCATCGGCTGACCACTCCGGGAAGCGTGCTTCCCCAGTTTACCTCCTGCTGTCCGGCATGGGTGGACTACGCGGAGAAGTACTATCCCGATTTGATCGAGAACCTTTCCTCGACGAAGAGCCCGATGCAGATTCAGGGGCCGATCACCAAGACTTATTTCGCCAAACAGAAGGGAATCGATCCCGCGAAGATTTATACGGTGGCCATCATGCCGTGCACAGCGAAGAAATTTGAGGCGGTGCGGGATGATCACATGTATTCCAGCGGGTATCAGGATACCGATCTGGTGCTGACCACCCGGGAGCTTGCCCGGATGATCAAGGCGGCGGGAATCGACTTCAACAATCTTCCGGAGACCGAGGCGGATGATCCGCTTGGGGAATACTCTGGCGGAGGCACGATCTTCGGAGCCACCGGTGGTGTGATGGAGGCTGCGATCCGCACGGCGTACTACGCCGTCACCGGAGAGAACCTGAAGGACGTCAACGTCACCTCGGTACGTGGCATCAAGGAAGTGAAGAAAGGCGAAGTGGACATCAAGGGACGGAAGGTTCGGGTGGCGGTCGTCCATGGCATGGTAAATGCCCAGGAAATCCTCGAGGAAGTGCGGGAGTGCAAGAAAGCCGGCAAACCGGCGCCGTATGACTTCGTGGAATTCATGGCGTGCCGTGGTGGATGTGTGGCTGGTGGCGGACAACCGTACGGTGCGGATGATGAGGTGCGCAAGGAGCGCGCGGCGGGTCTGTATCAGGATGATACGGATGATCCGGTACGCTGCTGCCATGACAACCCCTCCATCAAGAAGCTGTACAAGGAGTTCCTGGGCGCTCCGCTTTCCGAGTTGAGCGAGAAGTATTTGCACACGGCATACAAACAGGTGCCTGTGTACAAAGCGTGACAGGAAAGAAGCAAGATATTGGGGCTGCCGATCGGCAGCCCCTTTTTTGATCACGCTGACTGAGGTGTTACTCGGAATCCGTTGGGATGCGGAGCACCCAAAGGGTGTCGGAACTGTCGCTGGTGAGCAACATGACCGATTGGTCGGCGGAGAGCACCATTTCGTTGGGGACGAATGAGCCGAGTGAGATGGAACCAAGGAATCCCAGCTCTCCGTTGGCATACCTGCATGCCAGCAGGTTTCCGCTGCCGGTTGCCAGGACATACAGTGTTTCTCCATCCGGGGTCTGGAGCAGTTGGGTGACCCCTTGCAGGGCTTGGCCCCCAAGCTCGGAATCTCCACCCATATAGAGATTTCCATTGGAGAATCCCGTAATGGGGGAGGAGAAATCGGCGTTAATCATCGTCAACGTCGTTTCGGTTCCTACAAGGAGCGTGGTGGAGTCGACCATCGTCGCCACCGTAATGTCTTCCAGACCGAGGAGTCCGTTGTGGAAGGTGGAGAGGGGTTGCAACAGAAGGGAGAGGATTTCTTCGTACCGTTTGGAAACGATCACCAGGTCCTTGGAGGTGTCCACCGCGGTCAAAAAGTTGTTGTCCGCGGATACATTCACCTCATCAAAGGATGAAGGCCGCATCGTCTGGGTCTTGTCCACATTGGAAACGTCTTTTGCCCAATAGGCGGATGTATAGAACATCGTCTCTGTGGTCGTTGCGTCCGGATGATAGACGGTGGTGACATTGGGCTCTGCCGGGGTGGTGTTTGGTGTGGAAAGATAGACGAAACCATCTTTCCGGTCGATGGCGATGCGTCCCAGTTCCACAATCGTATCAAACGGTCCGGTACTGTTTGGATACTCCCATGCGTTGTTGTTGGACTCGCAGATTTTCGTCAGCGTGGACGAGGTTGGGGAATAGGAATACTTGGTGACTTTGGGACCGTTGTTGTCGGCAATGTACACGTAATCCCGGTCGGTATCCACCGCGATGTCCACGATGTTGGTCAGTGTGAAGGTGCTGTTCGAGGCGGAATAGGTGGTGACTACCTGGACATCATTGCGGTTGAGCTGGCAGAGCTGCAACGTGTTGGTGTCTTCAGACCAAACCAGGAACTTTCCGTCGGAGAGGAATGCCGCTTGGGTTTTGCCGCCGATCTTCAGATTGTCTGTCCCATTGGCGATCTGCTTCATCAAGACCGGCGCTCCTGTGGTTCCCTGCAGTACGGCGTTGAATTCAATGCCTGCCGAACCGGTGGATCCCAGCAAAGCACCCTTGGCCATCACGTCCAGCCGATGGGGGCCGAGTTCCGGGGTGAACGTATAGGTGGAACCCGTTCCTACCGTCTCTCCGTCCAGAAACCAGGTGATGTCCAGCGGTTCGTCACCGGTGGCGTTGACGGTTGCCGTCACCGGAACGCCGGCTGCCATCTCACTGTCGATGCCAGAGATGGTACATTCCACCGGCGTCCCCGCTTGGTTGACCAGCGTAATGGTTGATGGTACGTTGTTGGTCTTCTGCAGGTTGACGGTGATTTCCGCGACGGCACTCACTCCATCCACCACTCTGACCGCTTCGGCGAACCCTGCGATCTTCTGGGTTCCCGAGTACAGTTTCCCTGATACCTGGTAGGAACCGGCTGCCAGCGTCGTGCTGAGGAAGCGAATGTATCCGCTCTCCAGCGTCGAGGTGTCCAGTGTCGGTACGGTGGTGGCGCCATTTTGGCTGGTGATGGTCAGTTCAAATCCCGGATTGCTGATCAACGAAGCGTCCCAACTGATCGTCAGGTCGATGGCTCCGGTACCTTTCAGTGTATCGAGCGTCAGCGTCGCCGTGGTCGCTTCCGGTTTGAGTTGCAACATGGTCGATCCTTCCACGATGTCCACACCATCTTCGTTCTGTCCCACGGCGGTGATCGTCCATTGGCCGATCAACAGGCCGCTGACCGTCACCGATGGTTTGGTGGTCGTGGTGGAGAAACGTGAATTGTCTGGTCCGTTTCCTCGTATTACAAACTGGGTGACTTCCAGCGGAACATCCAACGGAGCGATCGTTTTCGCTGAATACGCACTGGTTTCCATGTGCAGGGTCAGCGTCGAACGCTCCTCCACTTCGGATGAGCATCCAAAGAAGACGAGCAGGGTGAGGGCGAAAAGCGCCAAGGCTGTTCGCAAGCGTTTGTTTCGTGTCATAGTGAGCCTCCGATCCCACTACCACCAAACCTGTGTGGATGCTTGAGATTTTTTACCGTCCATGATACAAGAGGAAGGAACCCATGAAAACTCTTGCCAAAGCGATCTTGTTGGTCTGCGTGTTCGCCGTTACGTTCTTCACTCCTGCGAAGATCGGGACGGTGCTGTATTTCAGTCTGTTTGGCGTGATGTTCCTTTGCGTCTGGGTGTGGTTTCATGTGGGATATGCCGTATCTGAAAAAATGGTGCGCGGCGTCTGTTCCCATCCTTTTTCGTTTTCCCTGCAGGTGGGGATGGTTCCCCGTTCCGGCAGTGGGGATCTGGTGCGTGGCAGATTGGTCATTACCCCGGAGGCGTTGGAACTGTATCGGCGGGCGGAAGGTTCGGAAAAAGGATCCTGTGTGCTCGCCTGGCGCCTGGAAACATCCCAGGTGCGGAGCCTTGGCTTTGGCAAGGTGCTTTCCCGCTATTCCGGTTTGATCTTCTATCTGGATGACGGGGATGTCCGATTCGTAAGCTTCTCCGCGAAAAAACGGAAACAAGATATTCTCAAAGCGTTGGGCTGGTCGCAGATTCCACAGAAACCGATGGATGTGACGGTGGGCGGTCCCGCCGCAGATGCTCCATCGTTCAAAGATCTTCCTTCAGAAAAATAACTACTCTTTTCAGGGAATGGGAACCCGGTGCGTCTCATGGTAGCGTGATGCCATGAGACGCTTTGTATGGATATGCCTGTGCTCCCTTGGTTTGTGTTTCCCGCTTGCTGCGGTGACGCCGTGGGTTGCCGTGGACAGCATGGCTATTGATGCGCTTTGGAGTGGCCAGTTGACTCTTCGCGCAGAGACGGGAGTGCGCTTAGACGATGGATTTGGCATACGGTTCCCGGTCTCCTGGGTACGGAGACTGGGGGCGTATGACGTCTCCATGCTCACGGCGGGACTGTCCCTGGACTATTATCCGTTCGGGGATGGACTCGTGGTGAGCTTTGGCGTTGTCGAAGGGGGCTGGTTCCTGGGTAAGGATCGCCCGGAAGAGGAAGGGTGTCTGCTCAACGGACTGGACGTCGGATACACCTGGCACGTCACACCCCACTGGTTCATCGAGCCAAAACTGCAGGTTCGGGATCCCAGCGGAGTGTTTTCCACGGAGTATGGCGTTCTGGAGGATGCGTTGGGGGACTATCCTGTGGTCCGTCTTTCCGTATTGGTAGGGTGGGAGTTCCTCGCCTCCGCTTCACCGTCGGAACCACGGACGGAGTGATGGATGCGGGGAAGGGGTTGGGAAGATGAACATGAGGAATGTGGCCAATGTCATGGTCGTCGGTGTGTTGGTGCTTGCGCTTTCCGGATGTGACCAGGCGCTGGCTGTCCGGAGACGGGAGATGATCAGCGACGAAGAGCTGTTGCCTGCCGTCACCGGCATCATCGACGCAGAGCGGGATGTCATCGCGTCGTATGTCGGAGATGATCTTGGGCTGAAAGGCGATCTTGATTTCCAAGGTTCCCAAGTGGTGGAGGGCGCGCTTTCTGAAGCAAACGGCAGGGAATACCTGGAATTCTGCTACATGGTGCAGAACGGATCGACGGATGAAGACGCGTCGGCGGTGCTGGAGTATGCCCGTGATCTGCTCCCGGAAGCGGAGATGGAAGCATTGGAGGCGAAGCTTGCCGACAACAAGGCCTTGTTGCTCTCCCAGGCGGAGGATGTTGCCAAGGCGCTCCGACCCAGCCAGAGGGCGGCCTTCTGGAAAGACATGCAGAAACTGGTGGTCAAGAGCACCGTGCTGCTTGCCGCCGGGGTGGTGTACGCCATGGTCCCCTATGCCGTCTGGTGGGGAAAGATCGCCGCGGCGGCGGCTGTTTCCGTAGCTGCGGGAGTGGTTGCCTCCACTCTGATGAGCATCATCCGCTACTACCAGTACGGTGGTGACAAAGGGGAATCGTTCTCTGAATGGCTGACCAGTGTGACGACGGAGCCGAAGAGCGCCTATGCATTGGCTACCAGCATCATTTCCATCGGCACGGCGGCCAAGCGCAGTCCGGTGGTGACGGGGATCATCATCTGCGTGTTCGCCATCTATGAAGTCATCGATGACGTGAAACCGCTGTTGACCAAGTACGATTTCAGTTTCTGATCGGCACGCCCGTCATTTCTTGCCCAGTTTCCCGCGGTGTGGTTTAATGGCAGGGAGGAGTACGAAATGGCGGATGCATTACTGGACAGGTTCCTGCGGTATGTGAAGGTGGATACGATGAGCGATGAAGCGCTCGCCGAAACAAACCATCCTTCGACGGAAATCCAATGGAATCTGCTCCGTTTGTTGGATACGGAACTTGCGGCGATGGGTGTGACCGACCGGGAGATGGACGAGCATGGAATTTTGATCGCCCGCATTCCGGCAAACACCACGAAGAAGGTGCCGACCATCGGTCTGATGGCCCATGTTGATACGGCGGATGATTGCCAGGGCAATGGGGTGAAACCCCGGGTGATTCCTTCCTATGACGGGAAAGACATCCTGTTGAACAAAACGGTGACGCTGAAGGTCTCTGACAACCCGGAACTTCCCAAGTACGTTGGCCAGACGTTGATCGTCACCGATGGAACGACGCTTCTGGGAAGTGATGACAAGGCGGGTGTCGCGGAGATCATGACGGTTGCGGACCGTCTGCTCCATGATCCATCCTGCATTCATGGACCGGTGGAGCTGTACTTCACCTCGGATGAAGAGACGGGATGCGGCATGGATCATTTCCCCTATGACAAGATTCATTGCGACTATTGCTACACGGTGGATGGAGGAGAGCGGTACTGCATCGAGACGGAATGCTTCAACGCCGCCGTGGTCCGGCTGGACATCCATGGGGTGAGTTATCATCTGGGTGCCGGACGGGGCAGACTGATCAACGCGGTGAAGGTGGCCGGCATGATCATCGACGCGCTTCCCCAGGCGGAGAGCCCGGAGGCGACGGACGGCCGTTTCGGCTACTACTGCCCGCTGGAAGTCAGCGGCGCGTTGGCAGAGGTGAAGCTGAACGTTGTGCTTCGTGACTTCGACCTGAAGAATCTGGAGAAACGGATCCAAGTGGTCAAGGGCATCGCCGGCGCGATGGAATCGGCCTATGGCTGCACCATCGACGTGGTGGTCAAACACCAGTACTACAACATGGTGGAGGAAGCGAACAAGCATCCCGCGGTGGTGCAATCCATCTGGCAGGCAGGGAAAGAACTGGGCATGCCGCTGTTCGAGAATTTGATCCGTGGTGGTACGGATGGCGCGCGGATGGCCAATGAACGGCACATCCCTTGCCCGAACCTGTTCACCGGCGGGCATAATCTCCACTCGGTGTATGAATGGGCTGCGTTGCCTGCGATGGAAGACAGCGTCAAGCTGGTCTCCCGGATCATTGAGATCGGAGCGCGTGGGTGAAGCGTACCCTCGCATCCATGTTGATCCTCCTGATGGTGCTGCCCATGTTCGGACAGGCGGTGGCGGTGCAGGCTGATGACATCGACCCGGAGACCACCAGCGCCATCACCCGGACGGCGGTCCAGCGGCTTGGACGCCGCATCCGTCTGGATGATGAACCGGATGGAGCGTTTTCCTTGGCCATTTCCTCCTTTCAGGATGATGGACAGGTGGCGACATTGGTGGTGTCCCTGTCGTATCAGGATCGTAGGATTGAGGAACAATTGGCGGTTTCCTCCGGAAAGGGATTGGGTCAACGTTTCGCCGATCAACTGGGCCTCATGCTGGATCATGACCTTCTGACATTGCTCCCCCCCCTCAGGGAAGCGGGTGCTTGGCAGTGGGTATCGTGGCCAGTATGCCATGGAACGTGAGGATGGCCTTCGTACCGGGGATCTGTTCTTTGCCCACGGCGGGGATGGGGCTGTAGGGTTGCTTTCCGTGAATACCATCCTCTCTGATGTCGCGTTGTTGTCCGTGTACAGTAATCATGGCATCGCCACAGGACAATCGTTGGAGAAGGCGAAGGGCATCCAGGTGGAAGGGTTGCTGATGTACGGCGGCTCTTCGTATTGGGGTGGGGAGATCGCGGGATACCTCAACCATCCATCTCCGTTCCGCTTGGTTGGTGCGGTGAGCTGGCTTTCCAGTCGTCCGTTCCTTTCGTTGGGGATTGAAGGCGTACTGCCCCTCTCGCTTGTGGGGAAGGGCTGGTTTCTGCAGAACAGTTCCTTGTCTGTTTCGGCTCGCGCTTCGGTTGGCTTGTTGCCGGCGACCATCGGCGCGGACGCGACGGTGACATTCCGGTACATGCTCACGCCACGGATTCATCTGGCCATCGCCGGCAGGCGGATGTATCAGGCGACCCTTGCAGAAGGAGCCAAGATGGAAAGCGGCTATCTGCTGTTGGTGGGAGGAGGGTACACATGGTAGCGAAAAAAGCGGGTATTACGGTGCTTTGCCTCCTTTTGCTCTGTTCCTGCGTTGATTTCCAGACGTTGGTGAAGACGGGATTGCAGGGCGTACCGCTCTGGGTGTCCCAACCGGATGTCCGTTCCGGCAAGGAGACGTTTGTCGGTCAGGGGACGGATTCCAATCCGTTCAATGCGCGCTTGGAAGCGATGCATTCCATTCTGGAACAGATTTCCAGTTCTGTTGGGGAGGATGTCCAGGAACGGTATTACCGTGAGTTCACCACCACGGATGCCATCGCGGAGCTGGGAGTGACGGTGGTCCGGGAAGCCAGGGTGGAGGAAATCACCTATCTGATGGCTGAAGGAGACGCCAAGGCTCTGGCCGCCCAACGAACCGATCTGGTCAACAAACGGAACGCCCAGGACGCCTTGATCGCATCCCTGCTCTCCCAGACTGACCAGGCATACCGGGACAACCAGGACGTCCAGGCGATCCAGTACGGGCTGGATGCGTTGTATGCCGCCGTGACGGAGCCAAGTTCCTACGATGCCGACACGTTGCTCAAACGCTCTCTCAAGTACATTGACGCGATACGGTTCCGGCTTTCCTCGGTGGATCCGGCCCATGCGACGGCGACAGTCCGTGTCGACCGCAAACGCCTGCTGTTCTCCCCCAAGGTGCGGAACGCCCCGATCGCGGCGCGATTCCTCAGCGAAAATCTGCAGGAAGGGCGGTTTGAGGACCGCCTGTTGTTCAACTCAGGGAGCGGTGGGATATTCCAATTCCATCCGTATATCTCCAGCATCATCAACGCAGGGGAGATATCATTCGTCATCGACATCCAGGACCGGTTGGAGAAACTCAAGCCGGTGCTTTCCGCTGATGTGTACCAAAGCCTGGTGGATGCGGTGGAAGCCCATTCCGTTTCATTCTCCTATGCGTTTGTTTCTCCCTATGCCTCTCATCCCATGGTGGTCAACATCCAGGAGTATTCCATTGACGGAACGTTGCTTGACCGCCATGAGGTTCAGGACAAGATGGTGTCGTATCTCACGACGGAAGGCATCACTTCCCTCATTGACACCAGCGCGACCAACGATGGCGTGGATTTGGCAAAGGAAATACGTGCGCGCTATCCTGACAGTCCATACTTATTGTACGGAACGGTTGGGGTGGTGGAATACCCCATGGTCGGACAGACGAGGTTGGTGGTGGCCAGCGGACAGATGCGTCTGTATGATCTTGCCACCGGCAACGTGGTGATCGACACGACGGAGATCAAAGCGACGGGAGAGGACCAGGAATCGGCGTTCTCACAGATTGCCGCGGTAGCCGCTTCCTTCTTCTCTGAGTATCTGTAGGATGCCAGGGGCGTCGTTGGAGATGATTCCCCGGACGCCCAGCGAAAGCATCGCCTGGAGGGAAGAACGGTCATCCACCGTCCACGCGACCATCGGATAGCGATGGCACGGGCGTGCGTAACGCCAGTCCGGCTTCAGGTAGGTTGCCCGGGCGACGTGGCGGCATCTTCCGTTCCGGATGATCTTGGGGATCCCTTTTTCTGAGCTGTAGATCACCGCGGTATCCAACTTGCCTTTTGACGCGTGGTTGAAACGCCGGACGGACAGCGGGTTGAACGAACTGACCAGGACGGAATCGACCATGCCATGGGTCTGGATGGCTTTCCAGAGCAGGGGTTCCAGACCCCGGCCACGCAGGCTGTTGTCCTTGATCTCGATGTCGAAGTACAGCTTGCCTTTTCCCAGTTCCAGCACCTCATCCAACAGGGGAATGCGTTCCTGCCGGTCCTGGTAGGCGCCGACATTCACCTTCTGCAGGGTGGAAAGATCCTGTTCCTCGATGAGCAGCTCGGTATGCGCGGTGCGGGCGAGGGAGAAATCATGGGCGACGACCAGGTTTCCATCCCGGGTCAGGTGTACGTCCAGTTCGACGCCGGGGATGTGGTGGTCGATGCACGCCTGGAACGACGGCAGCGTGTTTTCCGGATGCTCGTTCGGACATCCCCGGTGTCCGAACAGCAGAAAATGATCAGGCGTGATCCGCATGGCAGGCGGAGAAGAGCAGGGCGATCTCTTCTTTCCATTTTGTTTCATCCGGGGTTTCCAGGATCAACGGGATGTCCTGGAAACGGGGATCCTGGACGATCCAGGAAAACGGTTCCTTTCCGATGGCTCCTTCCCCGATGCTTGCATGGCGGTCCACATGGCTGCCGAAGGCGCTTATCGCGTCATTCAGATGCATGCCGGCAAGGCGGGGAAACCCGATGACCGCTCCGAATGTCTCAAACGTTTTCTCGTACGTTTCCCTGGTTCGGATATCATATCCCGCTGCGAAAATGTGGCAGGTGTCGATGCACACGCCGATCGCCTCAGGGTGGTTGCTGTATCCGATGATGTCCCGGATCTCCTGGAACGTCGATCCGACGTTGGTGCCTTGCCCCGCCGTCGTCTCGATGACCGGCATGACGGTCGGGACCTGCTCGATGGCAAGATCGATGGACTGGGCGACCAGGCGGAGACACTGGTCCACGCTGATCTGGTTCAGATGGGAACCCGGATGGAAGTTCAGCTTTTCCAGATGCAGGGCGTCGCACCGGCGCATCTCTTCAAGGAACGCCGCTTGGGCGGAACGCAGTTTCTCTTCCACCGGACTGCCCAGGTTGATCAGATAGCTGTCGTGGGGGAGGATCGCCTTGGGAGAGAAACCCAATTGCTCCACGGTGGAACGGAACGCGGTGATCTGCCCTTCCGTAAGCGGGGGGACGGTCCACTGCCGTTGGTTCTTGGTGAACAGGGCGAACGCATTGGCCCCCAGATCATGCGCCTGGATGGCGGCGTTCTCCAACCCTCCCGCGATGTGGGTGTGACAACCGATGTATACCATGCCTGTATGATACTGTCTCAGAAGGGAAAGGACAACTTCTCACGGTACGTTGTTCCTTCTTCCCGGGAAAAACGATATGCTGGATCGGTATGAGTGACCAGCAGTTCAAAGAAGGGGATTCGGTTTCCCAGTTCACGTTGCGTCAGGTGTGCGACCTTCCCGATTACCAGGCGAAGGGATACCTGTTCGTCCATGATGTCACCGGTATGGAAGTCTGCTTTGTGGAGAACCAGGATTCCGAGCAGTTCTTCAGCTACATCGTCCGGACCATCCCCACCGATGACACCGGAGTGCCCCACATTCTGGAACACAGCACGCTTTCCGGAAGCAGGAAGTACCCGGTGCATGATCCATTCATGGATTTGGAGAAAGGGTCGACCAACACCTATCTCAACGCGATGACCTATCCGGACAAGACGATCTATCTTGCCGCCTCCCCGCTCTCCAAGGATTTCTCCAACCTGTTTTCCGTGTACACCGACGCGGTGTTCCACCCGTTGCTTCGCAAGGAAGCGTTCCAGCAGGAGGGGATCCGTCTGGTCAAGGATGCCAAAGGCGTCCGCTGGGAAGGGGTGGTGTTCAGCGAGATGCTGGGCTCGGCAGCCGATCATGACGAGGTGCTTGCCCGTCAGGTGATCAAAGCGCTGTATCCGGATGACTGCTATCGCTTTGATTCCGGCGGGAACCCCTGTTCCATCATTCATCTGACCTACCAGGGGTATCTGGATTTTTATCGTTCCCATTACCATCCTTCCAACTGCCGGCTTTTGGTCTACGGGGACAATGATATTCCCGCCCTGTTGTCCTTCCTGCAGGACGGTTATCTGAAAGACTACCAACGGGGGGTGACGCTTCCTCCGGTTTCCTTGGATCCCGCCTGGCATGGCGCGAGCAAGGTCGTTCCCGGACCATTGGAAGGGAAAGGCAAGGAGAACGGCGCGTCGATCCTTGTGGCGTGGCGGACGACCGACGCGTCCGATCCCTTGGAAGTGACCACCTTGGACACGCTCTCCGACCTGCTTCTGGATGATCCCAGTTGCCCGTTGTACAAAGCGTTGCTGGAATCCGGATTGGGGGAGGACATCTCCCCGGAGTCCGGCATGGTGGCCGATTTTCCCCAGATGCCGTTCATGGCCGGCTTCAAGGGCATCAAACCGGGAAAGGAAGACGAAGTGGTGGAGCTGGTGGACCGGACGCTCCGCTCCATCGTCAAGGAAGGAATCGGGGAGGAAGCCATCCAAGGCAGGATGAAGCGTTCCCGCTTCAAACAGCAGGAGATCGCGGGCTCCGTTCCCCAGGGACTGAGGATCATGGACCGCGCCATGGCAGGCTGGATGAACGGCAAAGGTCCGTTCTCCACCATGCAGGTGGGGCCGGCGTTGGACGCGTTGGATGCGCAATTGGCAAAAGATCCCCGGTATTTTGAGCATTGGATCGAACGAAACCTGCTGGACAATCCCCGACGGGTCGTCATCTCGCTGTACCCTGATGAAGCGTACCTGAAGCACCAGCAGGAGTATCTTGCCCAACAGGCGGAGAAAGCGGTGACGGCCGACGCCACGTTGGACGAGGAAAGCCGCCATTTTCTGGAATACGAGAATACGCCGGATGGTGAAGAAGCCCACAGGAGCGTTCCCCGTCTGTCCATCGCCGACCTGCCGGTGGACATCAAACCCAACCGGTATGAGACCCACCTCTGTCTGGATCGGCCGGTGTATACGATGCAGCAGTTCTGCAACGGCATCGTCTACCTCTCCATCGCCGTCCTGGTGGACGACCTGCCCGACGAGGAGTTCCGGTATCTTTCCCTGTACACACGGCTGTTGCTGGAGACCGGGGTGGGGAAACTGAATGACCGAGAGGCGGCGCTGACGATGAAACGGCTGTTTGGGGGCGTGGCCATTCTGGTGGACAGTGACAGCGACATGCAGGACCATCAGTCTCATGCCACGGTGACGGTCCGGCTGAAGATGCTGAAGAAGGATCTGCCTGAGGCGTTGGCGTTCGCCACCGACCTGTGGCTTTCCGCCCATGTCACCGACAAGGCGCGGATCCATGTGGCGTTGGGGGATCTGAAAGGGGACTACCGTGACAGCGTCACCTATGGGGCGAGCAGTTTCGCCAGCCTGTACGCGTCCGCTCCGTTCACCCAGGCAGGGTGGGAGAGCGAGGAGGTGGGTGGCGTGAGCCAGTGGGAGTTCCTCACCGGCCTGAAACACTTGGATGCCGTCTCCGCCATGATGGGCAGGCTCCAGGAGAAACTTGCATCCCGCAGCAGGATGGTCTTCCACCTCACCGGGGATGACCCCGTGTCATTGCTTCCCTCCATGGAGCGGTTCATTGGTTCCTTTCCGGACAGGCAGGTGCCGGCAGTCCGTCGCACCCAGCCGTTGATCGCTCCGGATGAAGTGCGGTACCGGGCGTTCTCGCTTCCCAGCAACGTCAGCTACTGCGCCCTGGTGCATCGCAGTGATCCCCTCTCCAGCCCGCTCCAGGTTGCCGAAATGGTGCTGGGGCAGATCATGACGACCAATGACCTGTGGAGCAGCGTCCGTATGAAAGGCGGGGCGTACGGGGTGGATGCCCGTACCAATCTGTCCGACCAGCTGTTCCAGTTCATCACCTACCGGGATCCCCGCATCAGCGGCAGTTTCCAGGATTACCGGACGGTGTTGCAACGGTATGCGGCAGAGGAGCCTTCCCAGGAAGAGATCGAGAACGCCAAGATTTCGTTGATCGGCCTGGAACTCAAGCCGCTGGGCCCCAGTCAGGCGGCGACGATTTCATTCAAGCGGATTTTGATGCGGTACGATGACGTGATGCGCGAGGCGCGGCGAAGACAGTTGCTTTCCGTGGACGGCGCGATGCTTCGTCAGGCGGCGGAAAGCCTGCTGGCGAAGTTGGACGCCGAGCGGAGTCTGGTGGTGTTCACCTCCCGCAAGATGCTGCAGAAGGATGGCGCGTTCCCCGCTCAGCTGACGTCGCTTCCGTTGTAAAGTCCTTTTCCCAAGGAACGATCGCCCCAGATTTTGGAGAGTTGGTTCATCAACTTGGGATCTTTGAGCTTCAGGACGACGCACTGGCGGATGGATGCCTCGCTGCGGGCGATATCTTCGGCCAGCGTCCTGCAGGTCGGCGCGCCGCACAGTCCGCAGTCGATGCCGGGAAGCGCGTTCGCGATCATCCGGGAGTTCTCCATCTTGTGGATCGCCTTGGACGTGTCGGTGTCCCAGACCAGTGCCTCCGAGGGGATGGGGCGTTCCATCTCCATGTCGTTTCTGATGATGTCCTGGTACTGGTCGATCCGCTCCTGCAGCGCGTCATCCAGTTCGGACGGCAGGCTTTGCGCCCAGTGGCGGAGCCGTTCGTTGGCCAGGAACCGGTTGCGTACGGTAAGCACGCCGCCGGCGCATCCCTCGGCGCAGGCGTCCAGTTCCAGGAAATTCAGGTTGGTGTTCTCGTCTTCCTCCAGCTGTTCCAGGAAGTCGATGACGTTGTGCATTTCATCCACCGCCATGGCGCGCTCGGTGACGCCAATGCATTCCCCCTTGACGGTGGACCAGAGCAGTGCGGATGCCGTGCATCCGGGGAAGGTGAAGCCATCGGGAAGGGAAGGATCCGGGGTCTTGTGGGAAGAGAGGTATTCCCTGACCTTGTTGTACGCCGTATCCATGTTGATGGCTCCTTGGAACAGTCTGCTTTCATCGCTGCCGGTGGTCTTGATCTGGGCGATTTTCGCCGCGCAGGGGGTGAAATAAAATACCCCGATGGTCTGGGCGTCCACACCTTCGGCAAGGATCTCGGCACGGGCGAACATCGCCATGATCTGCGACGGGGGCCTGCGAAGGGTCAGATCCTCAAGCAACAGGGGATAGCGCATCTGGATCAGTTTCATCACCGCCGGACAGTAGTTGCTGATGGTCAGTCCTGTTTTGGGGATGATCCGGGGAGAGAGCTGGTTCAGGACATCCACGCCGCTTTCGGCCAGGTACAGGTCGGTGAATCCCAGTTGTCGGATCGCCTGGCAGATATGGGGGATGGTGTACGTGTCGGGAAACTGGGCGAAGAAGATGGCCGGGACGATGGCCACCCGGCGCGCGTAGCGGGTGACCTCTCCGAACGGTGTCTGTTCGATGCGGATCGCCCCATGGGGGCAGGCGTGCAGGCATTGCCCGCAGTTGATGCACAGTCCGGAGAGCACGTGGGCATGGCCGTCATGGATCCTGATGGCTTGGGTGGGGCACTGCTTCATGCAGTGGGTGCATCCCCAACACACATCCTGGTCGATGGTCAGACTATGATGCATCATTTCCTCCTTCAGGCAATCTTGAAGAACATCGTGATATGGGTATGGTCGCCCGCCTTGGTGACGATGTCCAGCTTGTCGGCGTTCTTCTTGATGTTGGGCAGCCCCATGCCAGCCCCGTATCCCAACGCCCTCACTTCATCACTTGCCGTCGACCATCCCTCCTGCATGGCGAGGTTCAGGTCCGGAATTCCCGGTCCGGTGTCGATCACCTGGACCGTCACGCCGGACTCATCCACATCCAGCACCACCTTTCCCCCGTAACTGTGGGCGATGACATTCACCTCCGCCTCGAACGTGGCGACGACGATCCGTTTGATGACCAGGGGGTTGATGCCCAGTTTCTTCAGGATCTGCTTGATGGCGCTTGCCGCCGCACCTGCCACGGAGAAGTCTTTCGCCGGTACCGCATATTCCGCATGCATCTCAATACACCGGCTTCAATCCCGCATTGTACAGAAGCGCGCTGGACTTGAATGCCGAATACGGGGTGCAGGCAAGTGCGATGTCCAGCTCGTTGGCCATCGCGATCATCGTCTGGCTGGGGAACTTGTTCCTGACCAGAAGAATGTTGGCGATGTCACTCATTTCCGCCGTGCGGATGCTCTGGTTGTTGGACAACCCGGTGATGAGCAGGATGTCGTCCTCAAGAAGGGTCAGCACATCGCTCATCAGGTCGCTGGCGAACCCAAGCCGCACCTCCTGGTCAAGGTGGGACTGTCCGCACACCAGTTTCGCTCCGGTAACCTGGATGACTTCACGGAATTTCATGGAAAGAAGTATAGCACGAAACAGAGATGATGTGAGAAAAACAACCGGTCAGTGATACAGGCTGTTCACACCGTTCTTGGAGAGCAGGTCGGTGACGGAAGAGAGATCCATCGCCGTGGTGGCCAGGGAGATGGCGGAAGCCTTGGCCAGGGCGATCATCGCCGCGGTGGGCTGGTGCCCGTCGGTGATCAGAATATCCGGGATGTCGCTCATCAGGGCGGTGCGAACCACCAGAATGCCGCACAGATCGGTGACCATCAAGGCATCAAAGCGGGAAAGCACCAGCACGGAACTCATCATCGATGTGGTGTACTCCAAGGATATCTCCTTCTCAGCGTGGAGATCCCCGGTCAGGGAGGTGCCTTGGACAAGGCGAATGATATCCTTCAGCAACATGACTTCAGCGTATCGTGCATTGGGGTTTTTCGCAACGGTTCCTCAGTGCTTGACGATCTCTTTGATGGCGTGCCCGATCAACATCTTGGTGTATTTCTTCAGCTTGAGTTCCGTGTCCAGTGGCTGGGATCCCCGCTCCCCGAGGAACAGTTCCCCGACGTTGTGGTATTTGGAGAAGATGGCAACGGCATCCGCCTCTCCTTGGCGCTCGTGCCCGTCAATCGCTTCCTGGTCGAAATTCAGCGTCCCGGAGAAGAAATCCCCCAGACTGACCGAAGGAACGATTTCGACGAAGTGGGCGCCGGGAAATGCCGATTTGTCCACGTAGTCCCGCTGCGCCAGATAGACGACGATGAAATTGCGGTAGCCCCGCTCATACAGCGGCCGTACGGGGACGTTGTCCCCCAGGCCTCCATCGAAGAAACTCTCCCCTTCCATTTCCACCGGGGTGTAGACCAGCGGGATGGCACTGGTGGCCGTCAGGATCTGGACGCCGTCGGTGCGGGAAAGATGGTTCAGCAGAAACGTGTACGGCCGTTGGGTCCTGCTGCCCCAGCAGGTGGCGTAACACTTCACCGGGCTGTGTTCCAGCACGGGGTCGGTCAGGGCGGTGAGGATCATCTTCTCCAGCCGCTGTCGGCTGAACAGGCTCATCTGCGTTCTCGTCGGTCCAAGCCATTTCCCTTCACCCTGTCTGCCCGGCCTGAGCGCGGGGAGTTCCACTTTGATCTGTTCCCGGAGTGTGCGGAGGGCTTCCTTGTCGAAATACAGGATGTCGTCCTTGGAGATATGTCCCCACATCTCGTTCGCCTTTTCCAGGCTTCCATAGCCATACAGACATCCGTTCATCGCGCCGATGGATGTTCCGCTCACCGCGGTGATGTAGGTTTCCAGACCGAATTCCCGGATTGCTTTCCATACGCCGATCTGGTAGGCGCCTTTGGCGCCACCCCCGGCAAACACCAATCCGATATCCCGCACCGTTTCCATGATTGTTACCTTAGCGAAAACAAAAAAGGAAAACAAGGTTGCCGGTCATTTCCTTTTTTCCTATCTTGGAAGAAGAAGGAGTAACGAGCATGATCTTTTTGCAAACGCTTGCATCGTATTATCTGACAAGATATTGTTACGTCACCGCTTCGATGAACAAATCAAAAGTGACCCGTTTCCTGTTGATCCTTGCCAATGCGGCCGTCGTCTCGATGATCTGGTCCAAGCAGGTTCTTTCCCTGGTTTCATAATCCGTCAGATCTGACGGAGGGAAGGAGCCGGCTCAGACGTCGGAATCCTCGTACGGTTCCTCTTCCTCGTCCTCATCAGGGCCATCTCCGTACGACGAATCGTCTTTTTCCCCATCATCGTCATCATCATCCACCGGGTCGTCATCCACCGCGTCCCCGTCATCCTCACGGTTCATCTTCTGGAATGCCGAGTCCATCTGTTTCTCATGCTGGACTTCCCGGATGATCTCATCAATGTTCGCCTCGGTGTACGTCTCCCAATTGCTCTCGTCCTCATCCAGCAGGTCATCGGTCAATTGGTCGACCACCATGTCGACGTATTTGGGATTCCCGTCGTAGGCAAGGGCGTCCTTTGTCCGTTTTTTTGCTGCTTCAATGATCTTCCAATAGGTCTCCGAGGCCATGACGTTCTGACGTTTCTTCTCTTTGTCCGACAAGCCTTCTGGTTCCTGGTAATGGCAGTTCTCCTGTTTCATCACGGAAAGCGGGATGACGGAGTTTGATTGCCGGGCGCGATTGACCGTACAGAACGGTGTGCTTCCCAGCGTCACGTAGTATTTGCAAAGCCTTCCCTTGCAGAACGGTGGCAGTTTGATGCTCATATGGTTCTCCCCACAAAATCGAAATACCATGCTTGGGGGTTGTTGTCAACAACGGACACGCGAATCCCTTACCGGTTTTTTCTGTTCGTTTGGACACTTTTGCTTTATACTGGGGGCATCCGGAGGTTCCCATGGAGTACATCGGCGCATTGGACCAAGGTACGACCAGTACCCGTTTCATCCTGTTCGACCAGCAAGGAGAGATTGTCGCAAGCCACCAGGTGGAGCATCGGCAGATCTATCCACAGCCGGGATGGGTGGAGCACGATCCCTACGAGATCTGGGCCAACGCCTGTACCTGCATTTCTGCCACGCTTCAGTCGTCCGGAGTGCCCAAAAGCGCCCTGCGGGGCATCGGCATCACCAACCAGCGGGAGACGATCATCGCTTGGAACCCCCACAACGGCAACGTCTATCACAACGCCATCGTCTGGCAGGACCTTCGTGGCAGCCAGATCGTCAAGGACGTGGAGAAAAAGGTGTCCGTCGAGTGGATGCAGAAAAAGACAGGGCTGCGCATCAGCCCGTATTTCTCCGCGTCCAAGATTGTCTGGCTTCTGAGGAATGTGCCGGGTCTCAAGGTGGCGGCCCAGAAAGGGGAGGTGGTGTTCGGTACGGTGGACAGCTGGTTGATCTGGAACCTCACCGGGGGAAAGACGTTGGTCACCGACGTGACCAACGCGTCCCGCACCATGCTGATGAACATTGATACGCTGGGTTGGGACGATGAACTGCTGGACCTGTTCGGCGTTCCCCGCCGTGCGCTTCCCCAGATCGTGCCTTCCTGCGGAGTGGTGTACGGAAAAACCATTCTGGACGGGCCCTGCATGGGGGAAGTGCCGGTATGCGGGACGTTGGGGGACCAGCAGGCCGCGTTGTTCGGACAGGCCTGCTTCACCGAAGGGATGGGCAAGAGCACCTATGGGACAGGGTGCTTCCTGTTGGTGAACACCGGGGAGAAGAAAGTCACCTCCAAGATGGGGTTGATCACCACCGTCGCCTATCAGATGGCGGGACAGAAACCCCGCTATGCGTTGGAAGGCTCCATCGCCGTGGCCGGTTCGCTGGTGCAGTGGGCCCGGGACAATCTGAAGATCGTCTCCTCCCCCCAGGAGTTGGACCAGCTTGCCATGTCCGTGCCGGATTGCGGCGGGGTGTACATCGTCCCGGCCTTCTCCGGTCTGTTCGCCCCGTACTGGCGCAGTGACGCCCGCGGTGTCATCGCCGGCCTTACCGGATATGTGACCCGTGCCCACCTGTGCCGGGCAATCCTGGAGGCTACGGCATTCCAGGTCAACGACATCTTCGAGGCGATGGAAATGGACAGCGGCATCAAGATGCGGACGCTGAAGGTGGATGGGGGGCTGACCAACAGTACTCCGTTGATGGAGTTCCAGTCCAACCTGTTGGCAATCCCTGTGATTCGTCCTAAGATAGTGGAAACTACGGCGCTGGGCGCTGCGTATGCCGCGGGCTTGTCCGTCGGGGTGTTCCAGGACTTCACCCAACTGCAGAAGCAATGGCAGGAAGAGCGGAGATGGGAACCGAAGATGGATGATGCGAACCGACAGCGGAAGATCCGGTTGTGGCGGAAAGCGGTGAGCCGGACGCTGGGCTGGAAGAGTGGAGACACACCGTAAGGGAAGGGAGAGTGGCCCGATGGGTTTGACGATGAGTTCGCCGATGGACTACGTGAAGATGGTGCTCCAGGTGGGATTCCTGGCATGGGTCTTCTACCAGTTCTATGAGGCGGTGGTGCAGACGAAAGCGCAGCAGATCGTCCGGGTGATCGTAACGTATGCGGCGCTGTATGCCGTCAGTTACACGCTCCGGCTTTCCGTCCTGACATGGGTGTTGCGGGGCGTTTTCATTCCGTTGTGGGTGTTCATCTGCATTATCTACCAACCGGAAATCCGCCGTGCGTTCTCCCAGCTGTGGAGCGGGCACGGACGGCTTTTCCACCTTGGTGGCCAGACGACCACCAGCGACCAGCTGGACAGCGTGCTGAACGCCTGCAACGTGCTGGTCAACAAGAAACGAGGCGCGTTGATCGTCTTCCCCCGGAGAATGGGCATCAAGAACATCATTGATACCGGCACACGGATGGACGCGGATATCTCCACCTCTTTGATCCTCACCGTGTTTGACCATGACACGCCGCTTCATGACGGTGCCATGGTGATCGAGGATGGACGGATCGTCGCTTCCGGGTGTTATCTGCCCCTCTCCGAGCAGACGGACATCCGCAAGTCGTTCGGTACCCGGCACCGTGCCGCCTTGGGCTTGGCGGAGGAATCGGATGCCGTGGTGATCGTCGTCTCCGAGGAGACCGGCGCCATTTCCTTGGCGTACAACGCGAACCTGTACTACGACATGGATGATGCGACGATCAAACGGCTGGTGATGGCGCTGTTCAGCTATCATGACATCACGCCGGATGAACTGCAGCAGGAGGGTGGCGATGATCAGGCGGAATAAGGTGCTTCAGACCATCACGTACAACTGGGCGGCGAAAATCTGCGCCCTGATCCTTGCGTTGCTCCTGTATCTGTTCGGCGCGTATTCCAATCTGGATACCCGGATCGTCAACATCCCGGTGGATGTGAAACTTCCGACCAATGTGCTGGCGGGTTCCACGCTCCCCAGCACCGTGCAGGTCAGTATCCGCGGGGATGACGATGTGATTTATCTGGTCGACCCGACCTACATTACGGCGACCGTTGACTTCTCCTACGTCCAGGGGCCGGGAATCGCCATTTCCTCGGTCAAGCTGGGGTATAACCAAGAGGTGTTCATCAACGGTGGCATCACCCTTGAGGCGGAGCCGTCCAGTTTCCGTGTGTTGTTCGTAGAGGCGAACGGGGAGGGAACATGATTGAGGGAATCGGTATTGATGTGGTGAACATCGACCGGATGGCCAAGCTGTCCAGCGGGGCGCTCTCCCGGCTGTTCCATTCGGATGAATTGGCTACGGCACTCTCCATCTCGTCCGGGGTGTCCTCGGCGCGTAACCAGTACCTTGCCGGGCGGTACGCCGCCAAGGAAGCGTTGGGAAAGGCGTTGGGATGTGGCTTGCTCGGCCTCTCTCCGGTGGATATCAACACGGCCAATGACGCCAACGGAAGACCGTACATCACCGTGTACGGGGAAGTGAAACACATGGTAGGGGAAAAGAAGATTCTTCTTTCCATCTCCCACGACAATCCGGTGGCCATCGCCGTTGTCCTGCTCCAGGACGGCTCTGATGGCCCGCAGTGACTGGAAGCGTCCGGCGTTGCAGCCGCTTCCTCCGGGGATGCGGCGGATCCGGATGACGGTAAGCTATGATGGCGCTCATTACCAGGGGTGGCAGACCCAGCACAATGGGGTGAGCGTCCAGCAGAAGCTGGAGGAAGCGCTCCTTGCCATGCTGGGAACCCCTGTCTCCGTCCAAGGGAGCGGCCGGACGGACAGCGGAGTGCATGCCATCGGGCAGGTGTGCCATGTGGACATCACCTCCGCCGTTCCGGCCAAGGCGTTCCGTCCTCGGTTGAACAGCCTGCTGCCTGCGGATATCCGGGTGATGGATGCCGCGGAAGTGGATGGTACATTCCATGCCCGGTTCACCACGATGGCGCGGGAGTACACCTATTTCATCAAGCGGATCGATCAGATGACGGCGTTCGATGGCGGTCATGTCTGGGCGCTGAAGGAACTTCCCCCGCTTGGGCTGTTGCAAGAGTACGCCGGGTGTATCGCGGGGACGCATGATTTCACCACGTTCTGCAGCAGCAAGGACGAGTGTCCTTCCAAGGCGCGGGACATCTATGAAAGCGGGTGGACGATGATGAAGGATCCCTTCGGCTATGACCTCCTCCGCTACCGCATCACCGGCAACGCGTTCTTGTACCACATGGTGCGGTCCCTGGTCGGTACAATGGTGGAGTTTGCCCTGCAACAACGGCCGGTGGAAGCGTTTCAGGCGGCGTTGGATGCCAAGGACCGCTCGCAATGCGGCAGGACGGCCAGCCCGCATGGCCTGTACCTGACCAGGATCAGTTATGATCCTGAGGAATACCAATGGTTTGAGGATGCTCATGGAAACGAATGAACGGGAAGCATTGATGCGGCAGTTCTCTGATCTGTGCGACCAGGCGAAAGCGGTGGTCGGCGGAGGGCCGTACGTCCACACCGAGCTGGATTTCCACCAGGCGGCGGTCCGCCTGTCTTCGCCTCCGGCCGATCCATGGAAGGAAGTGCAGGAACAGGTTGCTGTTTGCAGAAAATGCCGCCTCTGTGAAGAGCGGCACCATACCGTCTTCGGGGAAGGGGTGCTCCATCCGCTGGTGATGGTCATCGGGGAAGGGCCGGGAGCGGAGGAAGATGCAAGCGGACGCCCGTTTGTCGGGCGTGGGGGACAGTATCTGGACAAATGGCTGGCGCCCATCGGCTTGTCCCGGGATACCAACGTCTACATCGCTAATGTGGTCAAATGCAGGCCTCCGCAGAACCGTACGCCGGAACCGGATGAGATTGAGGCGTGCCTGCCGTACCTGAAACGGCAAATCGAACTGGTCCAGCCGAAACTGATTCTTCTCTCCGGATCCACGGCAGCCCATGCCATACTTCGTCGTCCTGAAGGCGTTGGAAAACTGCGTGGGCAGACGTTTGACTATGAAGGGATTCCTGTCGTGGTGACCTATCATCCCGCAGGGGTGCTGCGCAATCCTGAGTATCGCAGGCCGGTATGGGAGGATATGAAGCGGATCGCCCATATGCTGGATCTTCCGATTTTAGGGAAGAAGTGATGTACGCCACGGTACTGTTGGACAGACCCTTGAAGCAGGGGTTTCTCTATGCCATTGCGGATGACCAGACGGTGGAGGTCGGCATGCGTGTCCGTGTGCCATTCAGCCACACCGAATTGACCGGGTACGTGGTGGAGGTGCAAGAGCAGGCTGATCCCACACTGAAAATCCTTCCCATCAAGCGGGTCATCGACAAGGAGCCGGTGTTCGGACAGAACGAGATCGACCTTGCCCAGTGGATGAGCAGGTTTTACCTCTGCAGCGCCGGTGAGGCCATCAGCCTGATGATCCCCGGAGGAAAACGGGACAGCGGCATGCCGCCTTTGGATGTCGAGGAAGATCCATTGACCGACCGGGTGGAGACGCTGACGACGGAACAGGAAGCGGCGGTGGAGCGGATCAATTCGCATGACGCGCCGATGTACTACCTGTACGGCGTGACGGGTAGCGGCAAGAGCGAGGTGTTCCTCCGTGCCGCCGAGGCGGTGATCGCCCAGGGGCGTCAGGTGATCTACCTGGTTCCGGAGATCACGCTGACCCACCAGCTTGCCAGGCTGGTGACCCGTCGGTTCCATGACCGGGTGGCCATTTTGCACAGCGCGTTGACGGAGAGTCAGCGGATGACCCAGTGGAGACGGATCAAAAGCGGCGAAGTGGATCTGGTCATCGGGGCACGGAGCGCCGTCTTCGCCCCGGCGGACAAGCTGGGGATGATCATCATTGATGAGGAACATGAGAACAGCTACAAGGCTGACCAGACGCCGCGCTATCACGCCCGTCAGGTTGCCCAGTGGCGGTGCCATCATCAGAAGGCGACGTTGGTGATGGGGTCGGCCACCCCTTCCCTGGAGGCGTGGAAGCTTGCCCAGGATGGAAAAATGCCACTGCTCATTTTGCCGCGCCGGGTGGCGGGAGGAACGCTGCCCCGCATCCAGGTGGTGGACATGAAGGGAAAGGAAGGGGTGCTCAGCGATGAGCTGAAAGACCAGATGCGCCAGGTGCTCGGGGAAGGAAAGCAGGTGGTGTTGTTCCTCAACCGGCGTGGGTTCTCCTACTATTTCCACTGCCGCAGTTGCGGCTATGAAATGCGCTGTCCCCACTGTTCCGTCTCCCTTACCTATCACAAGGACAAGAACGAGATGGTTTGCCATTACTGCGGCTACCATACCCGGCCGATTCATGTCTGCCCGGAATGCCACTCACTGGATGTCGGCTACAGCGGTTTCGGAACAGAGATGGTGGAGGACGCGGTGAAGGCGCAGTTTCCGATGGCGTCGATCTCCCGGCTGGATGCCGACACCGTGGTGGACAAGAAAACGATGGGGCCGGTGCTGGAGGCGTTCCGGCAGGGACAGACGGATATTCTGTTGGGGACACAGATGGTGGCCAAAGGATTGAACTTTCCTGGGGTGGAGCTGGTGGGCATCGTACTCGCTGACAGCGGGATGAACATCCCTGATTTCCGGAGCCAGGAGCGGACGTTTTCCTTATTGACCCAGGTCTCCGGACGGGCCGGGCGGTACAACGACAAAGGACGGGTGGTCATCCAGACGTATCATCCGGACAACGCCGCCATCATCGCCGCCCAAAAGGGGGATCTGGAAGGATTTTACCGGATGGAGCTGGAGAACCGGGAGATGACGGGGTTCCCACCGTACAGCAGACTGGTCAACCTGGTGGTGCGGGGACACCGCGAGGCGACGGTGATTCATGCCTGTGACGAGCTTGCCCAGGTGATCGAATCTCTGATCCCCACCATCCCGTCCAAGGGGTCGCTCCAGCTGATGTGCAACGGGGAGTGCCCCATCGAGAAGAAACGGGAGTATTTCCGCTACCACCTGCTTCTGGAGAGCCAGGATCCCTCGGCGGTGCAGGTGCTTGCCGCCCGGGCCCTTTCCCAATACAAGCCTCCCCGTGGCATTTACATCGAGGTGGACATCGATCCCCTGCAGATGCTGTAGGGCGTTCCGTTGACCGCCTGATTCTCTCTTGGTATCATTGATGGCATGTTGGATATCATTACCTTAGGCGATGAGGTGCTGAAAGAGAAATGCACCCCGGTGGAAACGTTCGACAATGCCCTGCGCATGTTGGTGGACGCCATGTTCGAGACGCTGGTTGAAGCGGACGGCGTGGGATTGGCCGCCCCGCAGGTCGGCGTGCTGAAACGGCTGTTCGTCATTGAAATACGGGACGAGGTGAAACAGGTGTTCATCAATCCCCAGATCATCCAGACGTCGGTGGAGACCTGCGTGATGGAGGAGGGATGCCTCTCCATTCCGGGAATCTGGCACGACATCACCCGGCCGGAGAAGATCACCGTGCAGGCGCAGGATGTGGACGGCAAACCGTTCACCGTCACGGCCGGCGGGCTGTATGCCCGGGCCATCCAGCATGAGTATGACCACCTCAACGGGGTGTTGTTCATCGACCATCTGGACAAGGCGGAGGAAGAGAAGGTCGTCGAAAGCTATCAGCGCAAGCATCGCAAGGACAAGAAGAAAAGAAAGGTGTGACGTGAGAATATTGTTCGCAGGCACTCCTCAGATCGCCGTCCCCACGCTGGCCGCCCTGGCCGCACGGTATACCGTGGCCGGGGTGCTGACCAGCCCGGACAAACCAGGCAAACGTGGGAAGACGTTGGTGCCTTCGGCGGTCAAACAGGAGGCGCTGGCGTTGGGGCTTCCCGTGTTCCAGCCGGAACATCTCAGGGGGGAGGAGCGGCGTGTCATCTCATCGTGGGGATGCGACACGTTGGTCTGTTTCGCCTACGGCAAGCTGTTCGGCCCCAAATTTCTTTCGTTGTTCCCCTACGCCGCGCTGAACATCCATCCGTCCCTGCTTCCCGCGCTCCGCGGTCCCGCGCCGATCCAGAACGCCATTCTCCGGATGTTGCCGGAAACCGGCATCACCATCCAGACGCTGGCGTTGGAGATGGATGCCGGGGATATCGTGGCGCAGACGCATATTCCGCTTCAGGGGGATGAGACGACCGAGTCGTTGTCCCAAGCCGTATCCCGGCTGGCGGCGGATCTGGCCGTCACCACGCTGGCTTCCCCGCTGCACCCCCACCCCCAGGAAGGACCGGTGAGCGTCACCCGTCTGGTGGAACGGGAGGATGGCCTGATCGATTGGAACAACAGCGCCCGGGCGATCAACGCACAGGTGCGGGCCTTGTTTCCGTGGCCCAAAGCATATACCAGCTATCAGGGACGCACGCTGTTTCTTTGTGGAGTGTATCCCGACTGGATGATGCCCGTCCCCCAAGGCGTTGCTCCGGGAACGGTGTTCGCAAAAGACAAAACCAAAGGACTGGGTATCGCCACCGGGGAAGGAATCCTCTGGGTGACCCGGCTGCAGCGGCAGCAGAAAAACGAAATGGACGCCGCTTCGTTCGTCAACGGGGATGCCGCGATCGTGGGATCCCGTCTGGGAGGTCCTACCGAATGAAACGCGCCCTTGTGACGCTTCTTGTTCTGCTGTTGGCCGCTTCCGTGTTCGGAGCGGGAGGAAAAGTGGCGGTGGTGCTCTCCGGTGGAGGAGCCCGAGGATTCGCCGAGCTTGCCGTCTTCGAAAAGATGGAGGAATATGGCATCCCGGTGGACATGGTGCTGGGTACCAGCATGGGTGCTTTGCTGGGGAGTCTGTACAGCGTGGGCTACACGCCAGGGGAGATTGATGCGCTGGTGAGGAGCTACGACCTTACCAATATCCTGCTGCAGGCGCCGGTTGAGGATCCCTTTCCGTTGCCCTCGGCGTTCGCCCCTCGCCGTGACAACATCTTCACGTTGGGCTTTTCCAAGGATGGGATCGGAAGCTCCCCCGGAGTGCTGGGGGACCAGAAACTGCTCGCCCTGCTCAATGAATTATATGCCAATGTGGAAGGCATCACCAATTTCGACCAGCTTCCCGTACCGTTCCGCGCTGTGGCGACGGACGCCATCTCCGGAGAGCGGATCGTCTATGACCATGGCTCGCTGGTGACGGCGGTGCGTTCTTCCATTTCGCTTCCCATGGTGTTTGCGCCATATCCTCAGGATGACGGAAGCCTGGCGATGGATGGTGGTCTGACGGACAATCTTCCCATTGAGCTGGCCAAGGAGCTTGGCGCGGACTTCATCGTCGCCATGGACGTCAACGCGTTGCAACGGCTAACGCCCAAAGAGATGAATACGTTCAGCGCCGTCGCCATCCAAAGTCTGGTGTTGGTTACCCAGACCAATTCGCTTTCCCAGTACGAATACGCCGACATCCTGTTGTTCCCCGAGGTAGGGGATGTCGGGACGCTTGCCTTTGACCGGTACGAGTACATCCTGCAGAAAGGCCGTGATATCTGCGATGCCCATGACGAGGCGTTCCGCAATCTTGCCAAGGAGGTGGAGGCGGCAGGGAGAACGCTGGAGGTCAAGGATCCGCAACGTACCGGTTCGTACGTCACCATCGCTCCCCGGACGGTGGAAAAGGTGGTGGTGCGGAATCGTTCCACTACGACAACAGAACAAGCCCCGACCGAAGCGAACTTCCAGAACTTCATCGGAAAATCGTTTGATGACCAGGAGCGGAAGGAATTGACCGCCTATCTGGACCGGATACGGGTCAGCTACCAACTCTCTTCCATCACGTACAACGTGACGATGGGGTCGGATTCCCAGCATATCGTCCTGAACATCGAATACCACACCTTTGAGGTGCCGCAATATCGGTTGACCTTGGGAAGCTGGTCCAGCGCAGGAGTTTCCAACAATACCCCGGGCGGGGTGGGGTGGTTCCTGTTTGACGCCATGCTCAATCTGGATCTCACCAGCCTGACTGAAAAGGGACTGAATGTGCGATTGTGGTTCCACCAGGAGAATGCAAGTGCGTTGGGAGCGAGCGTCACCCTGCCGTTCTTCTCCAAGGGCGGACAGTCGTTTGGAATGCATTCTTCCGTGGAGCTGAAGTACGGCGGCCTTTCCTTGAAGACAAACTATGCCTATGGAAATCGGTATGCGTCGTTGGACCAAGGGGTGGACATCAAAACCGGTGCCAATTACCGGTATGCGGATATTCTTGGGGTTGATCTGGACGGCGGGCTCCAGTGGGTGTATGTCAACCAAAGTGGATCGCATCTGTTCATGCCGTATCTGTCCGTCGGTATGGTGATGGATACTGCCAGAGAGAAAGCGTTCACCCGTAAAGGCATCCGTTTGGATGTCTTGGCTTCTTATGGGTGGGGTGGAGAAGGAACCAATCGGTATCAGTCACGCGTCTCCATCCGTCAAGACGTCGTCCTGAAGCCGGAACACCAAGGGCTTCGGTGGGCCCTGTCGGCAAACCATATGCGGATGCAACCGGAATTAAGCGCTTCGTACGTGGATATTGGCGGTCTGTGCGGCATCCCCGGCTACAGTCTGGCGACGTTCCGGCAGGATTCGTTGACAGCTTCCGTTTCCTGGCATCTTCGCCTGGGGACGATATTCGGCAGTCCGTTCTTCATTGTCGAATCCCTTTCCGGTGGTCTGTTCAATCCGGAGGATCCGTTCCAGGATTCCGTGCTTTCTTCCGGAGTGTTTTCGTCAGGAATCGATTGGGATGTTGGAGCGTTCAGCGGGGTGGCGTTCGAGACGCCGCTGGGCAACTACGGCGTTGGACTGGGGCTTTCCGTGAAAGGCAAGTTCTCCCTGGTCATTGGAGTGTATGATTGAGCGACGGTCCGTTCTCCTCGTATGGCTCCTGGTTGGAGGAGACCTACGGATGCCGGGTGTACCGGATCGGTGTGGATGGACTGTTCTCTTGTCCGAACCGCAATCCGGATGGAAGCGGGGGCTGCATCTACTGCGATGGGACGGGAAGCAAGGCGGCGTATCTCCGTCCGGAAGGAAAGCTGGCCCACAGCGACGCGTTTGACGCGTCGGCAAGCACGGTGGTGTTGTGGCGTCGCGTCCCGCTTGAAGAGCGGATCGCTTCCATCCGAAGCCAGATCCTCAGGGGAAACGCGTTTGTCCGCCGCCGCTACCATGCAGAGAACGTATCATTGTACTTCCAGGCATGGACCAATACCTACGGGACGGTGGACGAATTGAAGGCGGTGTACGATGCGGCGCTGGATGTCATGCCGTTCTGTGAACTTATCGTATCCACCCGCCCGGATCAGATCGATGACGAAAAGGCGGCGCTTCTCGCTTCGTATCGGAACAAGGTTTCCCGCGTCTGGGTGGAGTTGGGACTGCAGAGCGGAAATGACGCGACGCTTTCCCGGATCCATCGGGGGCACACCGTCGCCCAGTATCTGCAGGCGGCCCGGCTCCTCCATTCCTATGGTCTTTCCGTCTGCACCCATGTGATCCTCGGGCTTCCCGGAGAAGGGTTCCCGGAGTATCTGAAGACGGCGCGCGTTGTCAGCCAGGCTGACAGTGAGGCGGTGAAGATCCATAACCTGGATATCTGTGGGGGCACAATGCTGTACGACCAGTTTCTTCAGGGGGAGGTTGCCGTGGCTTCGGCGGCCCGGCACTTGGAGGCGACGGAACTTTTTCTTCGCCATATCCCTCCCCAAATGGTGGTGGAACGCTTCGTCTGCGAGACGCCGTCCCATCGCCTGGCTGCGCCACGGCAGTTCATCAGCAAGAATGCGTTTGTCGACGCGCTTCGCGCCAAAATGGAGGAAGATCATACCGTCCAAGGAGATTGTTGTGGATAAGGTCGTCAGGAGTGTCGGAATCGGTTTGACGGTCATCGTCGTCCTGTTGATCATCCTGTTTTCATTGGAGGATTCCTCCTCCGTGCCGTCCATTTCCTGGATTCCGTTCGCTGACAAAGGCTCCCATGCCGTGGCGTACTGCGCCTTGGGCTTTTCCATTGGTATGTGGAGGACGCGGGGATGGAAGGGCTTTGCGGTTTCCTTGGTGTGCGTCGTGGCGTTTGGGGTGTTGCTTGAGTTGGTGCAGCCTCAGTTTGGCCGGTATCTGGAACTGGCCGATGTGGCCGCCGATGCGATCGGAGGGGCCACCGGGCTGGGCTTGATGGCTGCCGTACGGCGGTTGTTCCTTCATTTCTGATCTTTTTACTGGACGTTCGTGCGTTTCAGCGATACCATGACCAATGAAACAACCGATCAACGTCCGCGTGGCATGGGGTGACGCCGGACCGTAGCGGATTGATGGAGACGTATGCGAAGATTGTTTGCGTATGGGTTGCTGTACCCCATGTGTTTGTTGGCGTTGCTTGCATCCTGCCACAAACAGGAAACAAAAACGAGTGCTGCCGTTACGGTGGAGAAAACCACCATCACGCAGGTGACGACGCCGGCTGCCCCCGCCCCGTCGGATGACGCGGCAACGGGCTTCAACGCCATCTCACAGTTGCAGAAACCGACCACACTCACCGATGAGTTCAGCTACACCTATGGATACATGTTGTTCCTCACGTTGAAGAACCAGTTCTCCAATCTGGATGGTTCCTATTTTGCCCGAGGCGCGGTGGATGCCGTAAGTGGCTCTGCGTTCTTCACCCAGGAAGAGATGACGGCGATCCTCAAGCAGGTGCAGGAACGGATGCTCGCCCAGGCCAACGAGGAACAGAAACAACAGGCAGAAAAGAATCTTGCCGCGTCCACGGCATTCCTGGAGTCCAACAAAACGGCTGATGGGGTGGTCGCATTGGACAACGGGGTGCAGTACAAAGTGATTTCCCCGGGTGATGCCAGTTGCCCGTTGATTACGGAAGATGATGTGGTGACGGTCAACTATTCCGTCTCGTTGATCGATGGATCGGTGGTGGAAAGCACCTGGAGACGGGGACACACCGAAACGGTCAAAGTGTCGGACATCACGGAGGACATCGTCAAACAGGGATTGGAGATGATGCGGCCAGGCGGGCACTACCTGCTATGGATTCCTCCGGAATTGGCGTATGGCGCGCAGGGCAATGGGGTGATCGGTCCCAATCAAGCATTGGTCATTGAGATTGAGATCGTGGCGGTAGCAATGCCAATACCTCCGTCAAATTCTTGATCACGTAGGTCGGTCGCTGAACTTTCGGAATGGTTTCTCCCTCCTGATTCAGCCAGACGGTGTCAATGCCAGCGGCATTCCCGCCTGCGATGTCGCTGGAAAGGCTGTCACCGATCATCAGGCAGGATTTTCGGTCGGGGCCGCCGATGCGGCGGAGCATTTCATCAAAGAATCTCCGGTCCGGTTTCTGGAAACCCAGATCCTCGCTGACGAAGGCACCGTCCAGATAGGAGAGCAGATCACACGCCTGGTACCGTCCCCTCTGGACGAAGGCGATGCCGTTGGAAGCAAGGTACAGCACGTATCCGCGCTTCCGGAGTTCCGTAAGCAAAGGCTTCGTCTGGGGGTACGGGATCCCTTGGCGCGACAGTTCCTGGAGAAACCGGTCGCTTGCTGCCTGAGGCGAGACGGCGCATCCTACCAACGGAAGAAATCTTCGGAACCGCTCGGCACGGAGTTCCTGCTGGTCGAGCTTTCCCTGCTCCAGTTCTTTCCAACATTGCTGATTGAGGGTATGATACAGGGGATACGAACCGGCGTCGATGCCAAAATCCTGACAGAGCGCTTGGAACGCCAAGAGTTCGCCTTGGTCAAAATCAAGCAGGGTGTTGTCGCAGTCGAACAGCAGATAGGTGTACATAGAGGATAGTTTCGCCAAAAGAGCTCATCCTGTACAGTACCGGTTTCGTAGCGAAGGAGAGATTCATGTCGGAACGGTCATTTTTGAAGAAACATTTGGTGGTAACCATGACTCTTGGCGTCTTGTTGGTGATCTTCGGCATCGCCATGCTGACGACCGGAGGCCGGTTGTTCGTCATTCTGATGGGTATCGGCTTGGTGTTCAGCGGTCTGTCCACCTTGGAGGTGCTCTTCTCCCTCAGCCGGGATCTGAAGGAATCCCAGGTGAAATTCGCCGGCAAGGCACGGACGCTGGCCATCGTCAAATCCTTGGTCTCCATCCTGTTGGGCATCGTCGCCATCCTGTACAGCAAGGAAAGCCTGAAGGTGTTGATGTATCTGATGGGTGCCCAAATGGCGGTCTCCGCCCTGATTGGATTGTACGATGCCATCATCGTCAAACGGACGACCGGGTTCCCCGTTTCCAGTCTGGTGACGGATGCCGTCTTCGCGCTGATCATCGCCGTCGTCCTGTTTGTCTTCCCTTCCGGAACCGGAAAATTGATCGCAGCGGTCATCGCCTGCATTTTGGTCGTCTCCGGGCTGGCGCTGTTCTTCTGGGCGTTCCGTGTCCGGAAGCTGGACAAAGAGTTTTTGGCGACCAACGTCGAAGTGCTTGACGAGAAGAAGTGATCAGGCCTGTTCCATCCTCAGCCCGTCATTGATGACGTTCAGCGTCATGATGGCGGCGCTCCGGACGGAATCATCCGAGGCTTTTGCGACCAGGTAATCCACGGCAAGTGGCTGGATCGTCTTGAACGGAACACCGCAGCCGGAAAGGAACGCCGACACCTCGTCTTTCTCTTTCCCTGCGACCATCATGGAGAATGCCGTTTCGATGGCTTGGTTGGGGGAGATCACCGGTGTCGCTGGTGAAGCATCCTTGGCCTGTTCCTGCTCCTCCACGTGTACCGGATGGTGTTCCCGGTAGTGACCGAATAAATCTTTGGCTTTTTCAATGGCAGTGATGTGTGAGGTGTGTCCTGCAAACGTCACCGAATCCCCGACTTTCTTTCCCAGGATTTCCTTTCCCAGCGGGGAAGCGATGCTGATGATGTTCGCTTCCGGCATGTCATCCCACTCTCCGGCCAACGTAATGCCGCTCTTCGATCCATCCTCAGCCTGAAGCGTCACATGGGTGCCGAAACCTGCCACGTCGGTGTGGATCGCTTCCTCAAACACTACGGCGACGTTCTTGATCCGTTCGGCGATTTCCCGTTGACGGGCGTACAGCTGGGCCAGTTTTAGTTTGGCTGCGTCGTATTCGCTGTTCTCCCGAAGGTCGCCTTTCTCCCGTGCGATGCTCTTCTCCCGGGTTGTCTCGGGAATCTGTTTGTCCGTGATGTCCCTCAGCTCCGCCCGGTTGGCGTCAAACGCTTCCTTCGTGCAGTACAGCGTCCCCGTGTAGTGGGTCCGTGTGTCTTTCCGTACCATTCCCATGCGCATACCGTACACCTCTGAAGGGGTAGTATCATATTTGGAACATCCCTGTACAGAGGGGGCTCAGGGGATCAGATAGCTTGCCAGCACTCCCATACGGGCGTATCCGTCTTTTTCTACGGAAGCCGGTCCCAGCGTGATGACGCTGGAAGAAAGCGGCAGCACCCGTTTGGCGAACAGGTAGTCGGTGCGTTCCTTCAGGGTCTGTTCGATCAAGGTATCCCCCGCGTCGGTGGCTTCACTGAAATGAGTCTGGCGGTAGGTGTCCAGGTACCCGCCGTTCAGTACGGCATCGGCCAACGGCCAGCTGTAGTCAAGCCTGCGGTAATCCACCGGGCTTAACGTGCTCCAGTCGCTGGTCGCAGGTTCATACAGCGACGCGCCTACGACGGACGCTTCCGAAGGACTGTCTTTGGAAAGCAGGTCCTTGATGGTGGAGAGTCGCTTCTCCTTGTCCGCGTTGACGCTGGCTTTCCAGTCTCCGCCGGCAAGGAAGGTCTTGAAAACGGTATATTCCGGCATTTCGGCCACGGCGAGCCGGACGGTACGCTGGGAATCGATCTTCAGGCGCACGCCCCAGGCGTCTGGATCCCCGGAAAGCTCGTAGTCGCTGATCACCGCGCCCATTTCCGTAAACACCGCGCTGCGGTTGATCGTTTTGGCCAGCAGGTAGACGTTCTCCTTGCTGCCGGTCACCAGCAAGATCTGGGCGTTGATGTCCGCCACCGAGCCGGCAATCTCGGAGATTTCGTTTTCCGAGTAGGAGACCTTGGCCGAGGGGGATGAGCAGCACGTTGATTCTGTCCGTAATACCGCTTTGCAGGGGCGTTCCTGTCCGATACACCTTGGGATACGAAAGGGACGCAAGAGGGTGGCAGGGTGGCGCGTTCCGCCTGAGCCTGAGTCTGGGCTTCCTTCTCCTTGGTTTCTTTGGATGTGTAGGAAGCGAGAGCGTGCCTGCAGGGTGACCAGATCGTTGGTCATCGTGGCGATCCTGCTTTCGTAGAAGGCGATGCGTGAGGCTTGGTCTCCGTTCGTGGCGGTAAGCTGTTCGTTCTGCGTTTTCAGGGCGGCATTCTCTTCGGTAAGGGACGCGTTTGTCGTCCGGAGGGTGGAGACCTCCTTGGCCGTGGCGGAGAGGTCGGTGTTCAACGCCTTCAGCGTGGTGTTTTCATTCTTCAGCGAGGTGTTCTCCGTCTGGAGGGTGGTGATCACCTTGTCCTTGTCCACCGGAACTTCCGGCTCACGGGTGAGGATGGTGTAGTTGGTCACCGTGGTGGACGGCGCTTCCGGTTGGATTCTCTTCAGCCCCTCCTGCCCGGTGTAATGGGCGCAGGAGAACAAAAAGAGGGTGCAGAGGAGGAACAGGACAATGTGCTTCTTCATACAACTCCTAAAACTTGAACAAGGCTTCCGCCTTCGCTTTGGCGGCTTTGGGATCTTTCCGGCTTTGGGACCCGCCGTCCCCGAACTGGAAACTGTCGCAGTAGTTCTCTTCTTCCTTGTCCGGCTGCTCTTCCTCCACACCTTCATGGCAATCGTGGTATGCCCCGGGTTCATAGTAGGTGCAGTTCACGCAGGAATGCAGCGGCATGTGGCATTTCTCACATAATGTTTCCGGGCCGATGAACAGGTCGTCATCGATCGGAGCATGGCAGAAATGACAGGTTCTCATGGTATCAGAAGGAAAGCTTCCCCCCCAGTTCGGCCATTTCGCCGTCTTGATACGTCTGTTTGTGAAATCCAAAGCTCTGCCCGTCATTGAAGTAACGGGGGATCACATGGATGTGCAGGTGGGGTACTTCCTGGCCGCTTGCCTTGCCGTTGTTGATCAAAATATTGGTGCCGTCGCACTTCAGTATCTTTCGTTCCATCGCGTCCACCTGCTTGGCGACTTCCATCATGTGGGAAAGTGTTGCGGCAGGACAGTCGGAGAAAGTCGGATACGGATGTTTCGCGATGACCAACGCGTGGCCCTTTTCAACCGGGTTGATGTCCAGGATGACGATGCACTGGTCATCCTCATGGAGTTTGACCGATGGGATCTCCCCATCGATGATGCGGGAAAACACCGTTTTTTCCATACGTTCACCTCAGTTTGTATTCTATAACCAATGGCGGGGAACCTCAAGCGGAAACCTCTCTTTGCGGAGAGCGATGGAAGGCGCAGATGCGAAAAAAACAGGAAACCTTGGGGGATTGTGCGTCAAGTGTTTATCACGCATACAGTTTGCAGCTCCACGTCTTGCATAAACCGACCAAATTGTTCTATTATCACTTCGGTTCACCCGCTGGGTGGCATTTTTTGCAGTCGGCCGCACCCACGGCGGCACGCAATCAAGGAAATGAGCTTTTGTATTCTATATTTTGAGAGAGGAAAACAGTATGGTTGACCTGCAACACATGAGGAACATTGGTATTTCAGCCCACATTGACTCGGGCAAAACTACGCTTTCGGAACGTATCCTCTACTACTGCAATAAGATTCATGCGATCCACGATGTCCATGGCAAAGACGGTGTCGGCGCCACGATGGACTTCATGGATCTGGAACGGGAACGGGGCATCACCATCCAGAGCGCCGCGACGAACGTGCAATGGAAGAGCGATGAGATCAACATCATCGACACTCCGGGACACGTCGACTTCACCATTGAGGTGGAACGCGCCCTTCGTGTGCTTGACGGCGCCATTCTGGTGCTGGATTCCGTCGCTGGTGTGCAGAGTCAGTCCATCACCGTCGACCGTCAGATGAAGCGGTACCACGTACCCCGGCTTGCGTTCGTCAACAAGTGTGACCGTGCCGGTGCGAACCCGTACCGTGTCAAGCAGCATTTGATCGAGAAACTCGGCTTGAACGCCGTGTTGATGCAGATCCCCATCGGGCTTGAGGACAAGCTGGAAGGCGTGGTCGACCTGGTGGAGATGAAAGCCTATTACTTCGATTCCGGTGCCGATGGCATTCATGCCCGTGCGGCGGAGATTCCCGCCGAACTGGTGGATGAGGCGCAGAAGAAGCGTGAGGAGATGCTGGATGGCGTCTCGTTGTGCAGCGATGAGCTGATGGAAGCGATGCTGGAAGAGAAGGTTACGCCGGAGATCATCAAAAAGGCGGTCCGCAAGGCGACCATCGCCCTGCAGCTCTGCCCTGTCTTCATGGGTTCCGCGTACAAGAACAAAGGCATCGAGCCGCTTCTCGACGCTGTAGTGGATTACCTGCCGGATCCCACCCAGGTCACCAACAAGGCTCTTGATCTTGATAACCACGAGCAGGAAGTGATTCTGAAGGCGGACGAGGATATGCCGCCGGTCGCTCTGGCGTTCAAGCTGGAAGACGGGCAGTATGGCCAGCTGACCTACATCCGTGTGTACCAGGGGAAGATCAAGAAGGGCGATGAGTTGTACAACAGCCGCGCCAAGCGGAAGTTCCGCATCGGCCGTCTGATCAAGATGCACGCCGACAAGATGGAAGATCTGGACGAAGCCGGTTGTGGTGAGATCGCCGCGTTGTTTGGTATCGAATGTGCCAGTGGTGATACGTTCTGCGATCCGAAGCTGAACTACTCCATGACCAGTATGTACGTTCCTGATCCGGTCATCGAGCTGGCCATCACGCCGGTGGACAAGAAGTCCGGCGACAACATGGGCAAGGCGCTGAACCGCTTCCTCAAGGAAGACCCGACGTTCCACAGCTATGTGGATCCGGAGAGTGGCCAGACGATCATCGCCGGTATGGGTGAGTTGCACTTGGACGTGTACATCGAACGGATGAAACGTGAGTACAACGCCATCGTCACCACCGGGCAGCCTCAGGTTGCCTATCGTGAGGCGATCACCCAGCGGGCTGAGTTCAACTACACGCACAAGAAGCAGACCGGTGGTAGCGGCCAGTATGCCCGGGTTGCCGGATACATGGAGCCGATCCCTGATCCCGCCGAAGGTGAGGAGCGGAAGGATTACGAGTTCGTCGATGAGATCAAGGGCGGCGCGATTCCCAACGAATACATCCCGTCCTGCGACAAAGGTTTCCAGAAGGCCATGGAGAAGGGCACGCAGATCGGATTCCCCATCATGGGAGTGCGCTGTGTGATCAACGATGGTGCCTGGCACCCGGTCGACTCTTCCGACATCGCGTTCCAGACCGCTGCGATCGGCGCGTTCCGTGAAGGATACGAGAAAGCCAAACCGTGCATCATGGAACCGATCATGAAGGTTGAGATGACCGCGCCGACGGAGTATCAGGGCAACATGTTCGCCGCCATCAACCAGCGCCGTGGCGTGATCATCAGTTCCACTGAGGATCACAACATGAGCACCGTTGACGCCGAAGTGCCGCTCGCCGAAATGTTCGGCTTCTCCACTGTGCTTCGCTCCCTTACCCAAGGGAAAGGAGAGTTCACCATGGAGCTCGCCAAGTACGGCAAGGTGCCTGTCAGTGTCGCGGAAGAGCTGAAGAAAAAGTTCCAGGACGAGAAGAAAGCCGCCCAGAAACAGAAATAAGCAGTTCTCTGATGGTCAAAAAGCCGCATTGGATCTTCCAGTGCGGCTTTCCTTTTGTCCAGACGTACGCTTTTATTTGGAAGAGCTGAGCAATCATGGTATACTAGAGGTGTAACAGGTTCTATCCATTGAATGGAGGTAAGCGCACATGGAGATCCAAGAGTTGAACGCATTGAGCCCACTGAGAGTCTTCGACGAGTCAATCGGAGGAGGTCTCGGACGTGGGAATCTCGGAGTTCTGGTTTCACGGAGGGGCGTCGGAAAGACGGCGTGCCTGGTGCATTTGGCCACCGACAAGTTGCTTCGCGGGGAGCATGTGATTCATGTTTCCTTCAACGGCAACGTCGAACATGTGATCAACTGGTACAAGGAAGTGTTCCGTGAAGTGTCGGAAGGCAGAAGCCTTGATGACGCTGCAGCGGTATACAACAACATTCTTTCCAATCGTGTGGTGATGAACTTCAGTCAGGACGATGTTCCGGTCGCAAAGGTACTGTCCAGTCTGGAGACGTTGATCAAACACGGTTCGTTCAAGGCTGATGCGGTCCTGTTTGATGGATACAAGCTGACCATCGCCGCGGAAGAGGATGTGCAGGCGATCAAACAATTCGCCAAGGATATGAATCTGGAAGTGTGGTTCAGTGTCTCGCCGGTTCGCCCGGATGTGGTGATCGACGAATATGGCATTCCCAGCACCATGCAGAAGTACGTCAGGCTGATCGACGTCCTGATCGGTCTGAAGTATGATGACAAGAAAGACAAAGTCATCATGACCTGCGTGCGCAAGGGCGGGGAGGATCTGTCCAAGCCAATGGGTGTGGACCTGGATCCCAAGACAATGCTTATCTCGCAGTAACGGAAACCGGGGGCCGCAGTGATGCGGCCCTTTCCGTATCAGCATGAACCGTTCTTTTTTGATCAAACCGGCTTCAAGCGCATGCAATCTTGCCTGCGATTACTGCTTTTATCGCGATGAAGCGGAACACCGGGACGTCCCGTGCCATCCGATGATGGATGGGATGGTGGTGGACGCGCTTCTGGAGAAAAGCCTCTCGGATTCCGATGCCGTGGCGTATGCGTTCCAGGGGGGGGAGCCGACGTTGGTTGGCCTTCCCTGGTTCGAGCGTTTCGTCGCCTCGGTGGAACAGAAAAATACCCGCCATATCCCGGTATCCTATGCCCTGCAGACCAACGGGACGCTGCTGGATGACGCATGGGGGGATTTCTTCGCCACGAACCACTTCCTTGTCGGCGTATCGTTGGATGGGTTTCCCCGGCTCCACAACCTGCATCGGCGAACCCAAAACGGGGAGCGGAGCGCCGATGCCACCATGAAGGGCGTCGATATCCTGCGACGTCATCATGTCCCGTTCAATGTCCTGACCGTCGTCACGCGGGACGTGGCGAACAATCTGGACCGAATCTGGGAATTCTACCGGACGGAAGGATTCCTGTACCAGCAGTACATTCCCTGCATCGATCCCATCGGAGAGGAGGACACCTATCTGGACGCTGACGCCTATGGGGAGTTTCTGGTCAATCTTGGCAGGAAATGGATTACCTCATTCTCAACCGGGCAACCTGTCTCCATCCGGCTCTTCGACAATTTCATGGCAATGCTCTGCGGTTTTCCGGTGGAGGAATGCGACATGCGTGGCGTCTGTTCCGTCCAATACGTCATCGAAGGGGGCGGGGCGGCCTATCCCTGTGATTTCTACAGCACCGATCCCTGGTATCTCGGATCCATCACCACGACATCGTTGGCGGCGATTGATGCCCAGCGGGATGAGCTTTCCTTCATCACTGCCAGTAAGAATACATCTGAGTCATGTATTACCTGCCGATATCGGAATCTCTGTCGGGGTGGATGCAAACGGTTCCGTGGCAAAGACGGGACGTTCCGCTTCTGCAAAAGCTACCAGCGCCTGTTTGACGAACTGCTTCCCGACATGGAAACATTGGCGTCAAGGCTGATGAAACAGCAGGGGAAAAGCCAAGACGCTTGATATCACGACCCACTTCTGCGAGTTTCGTCATCCCGTGACGTGGGAAAATCGGGGAAAAGGGTGTAGGATGGATGCATGGGCATCCGCAAACAAGCATCCCTGATCCGTGTCTATTTCACCTCGTTTTTCGGCCTGGTCGTCCTCCCCATTTTGGCGGTGTTCGTCATCTCGTTGCCGGTCATCCATTCCATCGTGAAGAAGCAGGCGATTGAGAACATCACGTTGGCCCAGTCCAACATCATCGCCAACCTCTCCGGAGAGGTCGCCGAGATGTCGATGCGCCTGTCCCATTTGATCTACACCAACGACAACGAGATCCTCAATCTCGCCGCGGGGACGGATACGGATGACGCGGATGAGCGATACCGGTACACCAGCCGGCTGAATGAAGCCTCCCGGCTTGCGCTGGTCCCTCTGTCCGACATCGTCTCCGTCGGGTTCTACATGAAATCGGGACGTACCGTCATGTACAAAAGCGAGGTGAACATCGCATGGAAGGACCTTACCAAAACAGCGATGTACCAGTACGCGACGCAACATCCCAACATCGTTGGCGTCGGAGGCTTCAACACGGACCAGTACCACAACATCTACACCGGCTCGGCGGGCGGGGCGTTGATGTTGGTGGCGGGCTTTGTTCCGGATGTGCGGGCGGACCGTTCAGAGCGCATCGGGTTGATCACCCTGTACGAGCTTTCCACCATTTCACGGATCATCCAACGCAACGACGAAGCGTACCTTGCGGGAAAGAACAGCCTCGGGTGTACTGCCTTGGTGGACAAGACAAGCGGGGCTGTCCAGTATGCCAGTGAAATTGACCGGGATTTGCTGCGTTCCGCCCTCTCCGGTTCCATTCCGGCAGGATATACGTTCCTGACCTCTCCGGTGAGTTTTCCTGGAGCGGATTGGGAGCTTGCCACGTTGGTCCGAACAGGGGATCTGACCCGTGATTTCAATACCGTCGCTCTGGTCATCGTCCTGGTGGTGTTCGCCATCCTGCTGTTCTTCTTCCTGTTCTCCCTGTTCTTCCTGAAGAACATCATCAACCCCATCGCCCGGATGCGGGAAGGGATGAAACAGGTGGAGGACGGAGATCTGGAGACGCACATCGCCCCGGAAGGAAACGGGGAGATCCGGGCGATGATCCATTCGTTCAACGCCATGGTGCGGCGGATCAAGGCGTTGATCACCGATTACCAGCACCAGGTAAGGATGCGGGAGAGGGCCCGCACCCCGGAAATGGTCCTGCAGGATCTGGTGGATGGCAAGGATGACCCGAAGGAAGCATGTGAACGGGGAGTTGATTTCTTCCACGACCCGTATGTGTTGATCGGCTTTGTGATCACCGTCCCTGAAGGCGGAAAAGCCACTTGGGAAGGAAAGCCTCCAATATCCCAAAGCTTTGATCGCATCCCTCGTTTTGCGCTTCGCTGTACGCTTGCGACCATCGAGCCGGGATTCTTGGTTGCCTACTATCGGATCGATCGCGCCTTGCGTCGGGACAAGCTTCAGGAAATGTTGGAGATGGTGGTGAAGACGGGAAACGAGGAGTACGGTGTGGATGTCTCGGTGATCATCTCCGCTCCGACAGAGGGATGGGAGACGTTCCGTCCGGTGTTGGCTGATCTGTCCCGCAAACGGGTGTTGCTTCCGCTGTATGGCCAGGATTCCATCCTTTCGTTAGACAGCAGGCCGGATTTTGATCTCATTCTGTCCCAGTCGGACGCGTTCCACGCGGCTGCCGCCGCCCTGTACATCGCCGATGAGAAAACGGTCGCCCAGACAAGAGAGGCGCTTTCCGCCCAGCTTCGGGATGGTTCTTTGGCACAGGGGAAGGTGGTGGTGTTGGGGTTCGTGCTGGCGTGTTCCCGTCGCTTCCATGAGAATCTCGCTGATCTTTCCGATGCCTTCGGCCGGTACGTGCCGTTTGTCCAGCGGATCGAATCCTGTGCCGACGTGCGTTCTCTGGCGCTCTGGCTGAACAACTTCATCACCAAAGTGTTCGAGTACGCGGTGGGGACGCTGGATCTCGGACAACAGGACGTGGTCACCAAGGCGAAACGGTACATCGCCGACAACTACATGCGGCCGGATCTCTCCCTGGGGGATGTTGCCGGGTATGTCGGACTGAATGAGAAATACTTCACCACCAAATTCTCCGCCTTGGCCGGGGAGACGTTCCAGTCGTACGTCACCGAGCTGCGTATCGCGAAGGCGAAGGAATTGATCCGCACCACGACGTTCAAGATGTATGAGGTGGCACAGATGGTAGGGTACGCCAATGCGGAGCACTTCAACCGCATCTTCCGAAAAGAGGTGGGGATGAGTCCCCATCACTATCGAAATGACCAGATTTCTGAAGATACAACAACAAAAAGCGTGGATAAATCGGGAGAATCTCCGGGAGAAACTGACGAAACATCAAGAATTGTGACGTAATAGCTATAGCGCGTTTTGCGAAACGACCCCTAAGCTGATGGTATCGAAAGGGAGGTGCTCTGATGAAAAAGAGACATTTCACAGTTGCTTTGGTCGTGTTGCTGGCATGCAGCCTCACCGCTGCGTTCTCAGCCGGAACCAAAGAAGAGAAGGCGTCTGATGGCCTGTCCGGGACCATCACGTTCACCATTTGGGACAACAACCTCAATGATTTCATCGAATCCAACGACATGGTGGGGAAATTCCGCAAAGCGTATCCCAACGCCACCGTCGAAGTGGAGAAGATCAAGGACGACAGCGAGTACTGGAACTCGATGAAGATGCGTGCGTCGGCGAACCAATTGCCGGACGTCATGTTCAACAAGCCGTTCACCCTCTCCCGCTTCAAGGATTTCCTGATTGATCTGTCCGACACCCAGGCGGCGAAGAACAACATGCTCGCTTCCGGCTATGCCATCGACGGCAAGATTCTTGGCGTTCCGATGACCTCCGGGTACGAGTACGTGTACTACTGGAAGGATCTGTTCGCCAAAGCAGGGGTGGAAGTTCCCACCACATGGCCTGATTTTCGTCGCCGCGGCGAAGAAACTCCAGGCGTTCTACGGAAAGGACAATCCCGATTTCATCGCCCTGGGCGTTGGCTTGAAGGACGAGTGGCCTGATTATCCGTTCATGGAATTCATGCCTGCCTTGATCTCCGGCAACGGCCAGAACTGGAACACCATGGCCACGCAGGATGCGCCGTTCTCCAAGGGAACCGACGTGTACACCGCCTACAAGAAGGTGTATGACCTGTTCACCAGTGGCGTTCTCGGCAAAGATCCGCTTGGTCTGGGCAATGACCAGATCACCTCGTTGTTCGCCGTCAAGGATGTGGCGATCTTCGCTTCCGGCGACTGGTCGTTGCAGAACATCTCCAACGGTACGGATGATCTTTCCCAGCTGGGGACGTTCTATCTGCCGGTCCGTGAGACCACCAGTGATCCGTACAACGTCATCGTGCAGGGTGACAGCTTCATGGGCGTGACGACCCACTCGAAGAATCCTGCGCTGGCCAAGGCGTTCGTTGAATGGTTCTATTCCGACGCTTGGTATCCTGACTACATCAACTACGTTTCCTCCGCCTCTTCCATGTCGACCTTCCCCAAGGAGAAGAACCCCATTCTGGCAGAGTCGGACACCAACAATCCTGGCAAGAAACTGGTGATGTACGATGGTGGCGGCGACGCGTTTACGGCGATCCAGAACGAGACCTCGTTCGATTACAAGAAGCTCGGTGCGCAGATGTTGACTCCGGGATTCAACCTTGACAAGACCCTTTCCGATCTGAATGCGAAATGGGCCGCGGCTCGGGCGAAGCTTGGTATCAAATAAGTTCCGTTTCTTTCATACGGCAAGGTGTGCCTGTCGGCATGCCTTGCCGGCTCTTTGAAGCCAAAAGGGGGAATGCATGGGGTTGTTGGAGAAACAGAAAACCCAGTTCATCGTCATCTCGCTTCTCGTTCCGATGGTGTTGCTGGTCGCCTTCGTCGTCGTGCCAGGTCTGGATTTGTTCCGGCTGAGCGCCACCGATTGGGATGGCTTGTCCAAACACATGAAATTCATCGGATGGGACAACTACGTGTCGATGTTCCATGACAAGGATCTCTGGTTGTCTCTGAAGAACAACTCGGTGTATTTCTTCATCCACCTGTTGATGATCCCCGTCGAACTTGCCTTCGCCGTGCTGCTGACCAGCAAACTGAGAGGCGCCCGGTTCTACAAGACGATGGTCTTCATGCCGTACATCATCAACGGCGTAGCCATCAGCTACGCGTTCTCCTACTTCTATTCGCCGATCAACGGCGCGTTTGACGCCATCCTGAAGGCGTTGCACATGCAGCGGTTCATCCGCAGCTGGCTCTCCGACGCCAGCATCGTCAACTATGTGCTCACTTCCGTGTCCCTCTGGCGGTTCAGTGGCTATCATGTCATCCTGTTCATGGCGGCGTTGCAGTCCGTTCCCCAGGACATCTACGAAGCTGCGTTGGTCGACGGCGCCAATACGTGGCAACGGTTCCGATACATCCAGATCCCATCCATCATGCTGATGGTCGATTTCGTCCTGTTCGACAACATTCGTGGCGCGCTTCAGGTGTTCGACATCCCGTTCGTCATGACCAACGGCGGTCCGGGATACGCATCCTCCACGTTTACGTTGTATACCATCAACACAGCGTTCAAGTTCTCCCGTTTTGGTCTGGCAGCGACGATGGCAGTGGCCATCATGTTCATGATCATCATCATCTATTTCATCCAGAATTTCCTGATCCACCGGGTGATCCTCCGGGAGGGCAGATGATGAAACATCCCCGCGCGTTCTTCACCCAGCTCCTCAAACAGATCCTCTGTCTGGGGATGGTGGCGCTGGTGCTCGCCCCGATCCTCCTGACGTTGTTCGCCGCCTTCAAGACCAAGGCGGACATGGTGCGGACATCCCCGTTGTGGCTTCCGCCCGCCTCGCGCATCACCTTCGCGAACTTCTCCGCTGTCTGGAAGGACAAGTACCTGTTCATCGGTTTCCGCAATACGTTCGTCATTTTGATCGTCAGCCTGTTCTTCAACGTGCTGTTCGGCACGGTGACGGCGTTCGTCGTCGAACGCTTCCAGTTCCGTCTGAAGAAACTGGTCGTTGGCCTGTTCTTCATGGGGATGTTGATCCCCAGCTTCGTTACGGAAATCGCCCGGTTCAAGATCATCTCCGGACTGCACCTGTACAACACGCTGGGTGCCCCGATCGTCATCTACATCGCCAGCGACCTGATGCAGTTGTACATCTACCGCCAGTTCATCTCCCGCATCCCCGTCTCTCTGGATGAATCTGCGATCCTGGATGGCTGTTCATACTTTGGTTTGTTCCAGAAGATCATCTTTCCGCTGCTGACCCCCGCCACGGCGACGGTGTGCATCATCAAGTCGATCAACATCATCAACGACATGTACATCCCGTACCTGTACATGCCCCGCAATCAGCTCAGGACGTTGACCACCTTCTTGATGAACTTCGCCAATTCCCAGCAGGGCTCTTGGCAGAAACTCTCCGCAGGGATTATCATCGTGATGCTCCCGACCATCTTGCTGTACGTGTTCTTCCAAAAATACATTCTCGCCGGTGTGGTCGCGGGAGCGGTGAAGGAATGAGAGGAGGTGCCATGACACCACGTTTGTCTTGGTTGACCGATCCCGCGGTGTTCCGGGTGAACCAGATGCCTGCCCGGTCGGACCATTTCCACTACGAGGACATGGAGGATTATCAGGCGGATTCCCGAAAGCTGTACCAGTCACTCGACGGCCAGTGGGATTTCCTGTGGGCTCCCAATCCCAAACAACGGGAGAAGGATTTTTATCGAATGGACTATCCCCAGGATCGGTTCGGGAAGATTCCCGTACCGGCCCATGCCGAGCTGTGCGGATACGGAAAGATCCAGTACATCAACACGATGTATCCGTGGGAAGGCCATGAGACGCTCCGGCCGCCGATGATCAGCACGGTGGACAATCCGGTACTGGGCTACGTGAAATGGTTTGACCTGGATGAGCATCTTCGGGGCAAACGGGTGGCCATCCGGTTCGAAGGTGTTGAGGAGGCGATGTACCTGTACCTCAACGGTTCTTTTGTCGGTTACGCCGAAGACAGCTTCACCCCCTCGGAGTTCGACCTGACACCGTGGATCAAACCGACGGGGAACAAACTTGCCGTCGAGGTGTACAAACGGTCCAAAGCCGCCTATGTGGAGGACCAGGATTTCTTCCGGTTCTCCGGCATCTTCCGGCCGGTGACGCTGTACGCCATGCCCGAAGCCCATGTGGAGGACTTCTGGGCTCATCCGGGGCTCTCCGGAAACAAAGGGACGTTCCGTCTGGAGCTCAAGCTGAGCTACCAGCATCCTTTCTCCGGTGAGATTTCCTTCGCCCTGCGTGACGCCTCGGGTGATACGATTTGCCTGGATCAGGCAAGAATCGACCAATCCGTCGCTACCCTGGAGTTTGCCCAGCGGTCCGTCGGAGAGGTCCATCCCTGGTCCCATCAGGATCCGTATCGGTACACGCTTCTCATCACCCTGACCGGAGCGGATGGCAAGGTGGTGGAGGTGGTGCCCTATCGGATCGGCTTCCGGAACATCGAGATCAAGAACAACGTGATCCGCCTGAACGGCAAGCGCCTGTTGATCGCCGGGGTGAACCGGCATGAGTGGAGCGCCACCTCCGGCAGGGCCATCACGTTGGAGGAGATGCGTTCCGACATCCAGACGCTGAAGCGCAACCACATCAACGCGGTGCGCACCTGCCATTACCCCGACCAGATCCCCTGGTATTACCTGTGTGACGAAGCGGGCATTTATCTGATGGCGGAGACCAACATGGAATCCCATGGGTCGTGGCAGAAGATGGGTGCCGTGGAGCCCAGCTGGAACGTCCCCGGTTCCGATCTCGCATGGCGGGACCTGGTGGTTGACCGTGCCCGCACCAACTTCGAGACATTCAAGAACCATCCGTCCATCCTGTTCTGGTCTCTGGGCAACGAATCGTACGCCGGGGAGTGCATCCGGGCGATGAACGATTACTTCAAGGAAGTGGATGATTCCCGTCTGGTTCACTATGAAGGAGTGTTCCAGAGGCCGGAGTACAAAGCGACGATCTCCGATGTGGAGAGCCGGATGTACGCTACGCCGGAAGATATCAAGGCGTATCTGCGTCACAATCCCGACAAACCATTTTTGCTTTGTGAGTACATGCATTCCATGGGAAACTCGGTGGGCGGGATGGGGGCGTACGATGCCTTGTTCGACCAATTCCCCGGCTACCAGGGCGGATTCATCTGGGATTTCATCGACCAGGCGCTCTGGGTCAAGGATCCGGTGACCGGAAAGATGGTGCTCCGCTACGGCGGTGACTTTGACGACCGTCCCTCTGATTATGCGTTTTCCGGAGACGGAATTCTGTTCGCCACCAGGGAAGAGAAACCCTGCGCGCAGGAAGTGAGGCATTATTATGAACGTCGTATTCGGTGATGTCGTCCTGGGCGTCCATGGCAAGGGGTTCGATTACCTCTTCTCGTACCAGGAAGGAGGCCCGGTGTCGTTCGTCGTCGGTGGGATGGAGTGGCTGTATCGTGCTCCCAAGCCGACGTTCTGGCGGGCGACGACCTGCAATGACCGGGGAAATCATTTCCCGGAGAGAAGCAGCATGTGGATGGGCGCCGACCTGTTCATCGGTACGAAGCAGGTGGAGGTTTTCGCCGATGGGGAGCCGGTGGAGGGATTTCTTGCCCCGGACAACAACCGTTTGGTCGATTCCCCGCTTCGGCATCCGCGTACCGTGGAAGCGCGGTACACCTATGCTACGTGTACCACGCCATCCACCGATGTGGTGGTGGGGTATCTGGTGCGTTCCAATGGCACGATTGAGGTGTCGGTGAGCTACCAGGGGAAACGGGGACTGCCGGAACTGCCGGTCTTCGGGATCAGGTTCATCATGCCGACAGTGGCGGATGGATTCACCTACCAAGGCTTGAGCGGAGAAACCTATCCTGACCGTATGGCAGGTGGGGTTCGTGGAACGTACCATGTGGACAGCCTTCCGGTCACTCCATATTTGGTGCCCCAGGAATGCGGTATGCATATGGAAACCGATAGACTTCAGGTGTTTCGTACCATCGATGGGAAACGTGCCGCGTTGGAGTTCCGTAAGCATGGCCCACGGTTCGCCTTCAGCGCCCTGCCGTATACGGCATTGGAGCTGGAGAGCGCAACCCATCAGGAGGAACTGCCTCCGGCTCGCCGGACGGTGCTCTGTCTGCTGGGCGCGGTGCGTGGCGTCGGGGGCATCAACAGCTGGGGAGCAGATGTCGAACCGCAGTATCACATCCCGTCGGACAAGGACATCAGCTATAGCTTTCTCATCACGCCGTCTTCGCTGTCATAACGAGCGTACCAGGCGAAGCACCTGGGTACGGAACGCATCGACCATCAGGTACAGCGTCTCCCGGATGATGGCCGTCTGAGGGCGCTCTATCGTGCCTTCCACCACCATCTTCGGGCCATCCCCGGCGGTGAACTCGCGCCAATCCCAGGCGTTCTGGTCCCACGTTGCCTCGACGGTGTTTTCAAGATCGTCCGGGAGAGCGGGGAAGAAATCCAGGCCGGTGACCTGCTCCACCTGGTCGACCGGGACGGCGAAGGAACGTACCGGTTTCTGGGATCCTTCGTTGGGAAGCAGGAACCCCACCGCTTTCGCTTTGGTCCCATCATAGAACAACACCACTTTGTAGAACTGTTTGGGTACGGCGACCTTGTTTTTTCCGATGGTCTGGTACGGACCGTCCGTCAGGACCGGACCGGTGACGACGTAGACGGCCCCATTGTCGTTGGCGAAGGTGCGCACCATGGCTTCCAGGCTGGACCAGATGCCCCGGTTGAACGATCCGACCTGCGGGGTCATGTTGCTCATGTAGAAGGAATCGCTCATTGCCTGGGCGCTCCATTTCTGGTCCGCCGCGGGGATCAAATGGCCGCGGTCATAGCCGCTGCCACGGTAATCATCCAACGTGGCGCTGCCGGTGGTGACGGCAGGGTCGGGACGGAAATCATCCGTCCGGTCCAGCGCGCCGTTGACCTCGTCCCGGGTCAATTGGTAGGCGACGTACGAAGCCACTTCGTACGGTTCATCGTAGCTCAGTGTGTACCCGGTGTGCTGGATGATCTGTTCTCCGGAAACCGGGGTGGGCAGTTCGATCCCCACCGGCCAGCCTGCCGAGTCGGTGGTGGCCGTTGGCTCCGGCGGTGGCGTGAGCAACACCAGGACCAGCCAGAGGGCCAGGATGACCAAGACGATGATCAGGAGTTTCTTTCCGATCGTTTTCCGTTTCTGTGATGTACGTGTTCGCTTCGCCATAGGCAAAAGTATAGGGGGAACCGGGGCTCTTGCACAGAGGGGTCAGCGGCGCGCGGCCTTTCGTGCCACAAGGTAGGAGAGCGCGAGGGCGGTGGCAAGAACGGCAAGGTCCTTCCATCCTCCCACCTTTTCCAACGAAAGATAGGGGGCCGCCGTCTGCATCGGGGTGACGGGATAGTTGCAGACCAGGGCGATGAACAGGTTGTTGGCGATGTGGATGCCCAGGGAGAATTCAAAGCCTCCCAAATCCAGACTGGCCCAAGTGCCGAAGAATCCAAAGAGGGCGTAGTACAGGAGGACCAGCGCGACGCTGGCCCCTTGGGTAACCTCATTGTTTCCCAGATGCGGGATGACGAACAATGCCATGCACAGCAGGGAGGAGATGAGGTGGCTGGTGACGGTGTGGCTGGGGATGATCCGCATCATGAACTCCTCTGCGGAACATTGGATCGTCGTCAACGGGATGATGAGCACCAGCATCAGGAGGTACGTGGCAGGTTCGGGATGGGTGGCTTGGTACAATGATGGGGTTGTCGCTTTGAAGGCAAGAAAGAAAAGCAGGGCAACGAGGAAATAGGAAGCCAAGGGAACAAACAGCAGGGATGGGCGCGGACCATCCGTCCGGATCAAACCGGAGAGGGGGGCGCGGAGAAACCATCGGGAGACGCCCCAGACGCCCAATGCCATCACCAGGGACGGAACCATGGATGCCAGGTACGTGTGGTAGGGTTCCGGCAGGGGAAGGGCGCGCATCAGGCGTGCGACTCCTGGGGCGAACAGGTACCACAGGAGGAAGACCAGAAAAGAAGCGAGGAGATAGCGGATGCGTCCCGGTTTTTCCATACGGGGATATTGTAGCGGTTCTTTTGCTCTTTGGAAAATGGTGGCTCTGGTGTATGATGGGGAAGATGACGGAAAAACGATCGTATGTGTTTGGAAACCTGAAGAGCGGAGATGTCTGCGTCTTCCCCAGCGAGGTTGCCGCGCGGTACTGGGCGCAGCAGTACGTGCTCCAGACGGAGGATGGCGCCTTGCGCTCTGACCATGCGATCAGCTGGGATACGTTTGTCAGTCTGCTTCAAAGTGATCCTCAGGGCAGGAAAGAGGCCGATGATCTGGTTCGTCTCCTGTTCGTCGAGCTGTGGGGGAAAGCCCATGCGTTTTCCTACTATCATGCGGGCGCGGAGGAGTCTTTGCCCCGGCTGGAACGATACCTCGCCACCATTCTTCCCCAACTGGCTGATGTCACTGCAAGTGAGGCGTTCCTTCAGCTTGACCCGGCCATGCAGCAGGATCTCCGGTCGTTGCATCAAGGGTATGTGGCGTTCCTTCAGGAGAAAGGGATGTATGAACCATCCTACCAGAAGCCGGTCAACCAGACAGGCCTGCGGTATCGCGTCTTGTTCGCCGATTGCCTTCCCGGAGCGAGCCGCATCCTCTGTGGCGTGCAACCGGAGGGATCCGTACGGGTCATTCCGTCCCCTCCAGGGAAACCGGAAGGGATTGTCGTGTATGACAACCATGTCCAGGAAATCCGGAGTACGCTTCGCGCCGTCCGCGCGTTGCTGGACGAGGGAGTTCCGGTGGATTCCATCATCATCGCCACGGCCAACTCTTCCCAGATGATGCCGGTGCTCCAGCTGCAGGCGCCTCAGTTTGACGTACCACTTTCCCTCCGCTACGGACAGAACCCGCTGGAGCATCCGGCAGGACGGTTCCTTCTCTCGTTGGGACAGGTGTACACCAGCCAGTTCCTGCTGGACGATCTGAAAGGGCTGCTCCTCGATCCCGCGCTTCCGTGGTCGGATGAACAGCTTGCCGTTTTCCATCGGTTTCTCGCCCAGGCGGTGGAGGATTCCGTCGACCGGGGGTCGACCGGAACGGATGACCTGTGGATCAAAAACCTGAAGGATTCCTCGCTGGTGGCATGGTACAAGAAGTTCAAGACGGATCTCAAGGAACTGAACGACGCGGATACCGTCGACCGGCTTACCCGTCTTCTCCACGGTTTCCAGGACCGCTATTTCCGACCGGGTGGGTGGAAAGGGTTCCCCGGGGAGGAACGGTACACGTTCTGCATGGATACGCTGGAAGCGATCGGGGACTCGATGCAGGCGTGCGGGGTGGAAACGCATCCGGGGATGCTGTCTCTGTTGGTGTCCGTGCTGGGCAAGAGGCGGTACGTGGCGCAATCTTCCGGTGAGGAAGGGGTCCACGTGTACCGTTGGACGGATGCCAACGCGTTGGATGTCCCCCATGCGTTCTATCTTGCCATGGATTGGAAGGGAACCCAGGTGGTGGACAAACCGTTGGACTGTCTTCCCGATACCATCGCGGAAGAAGCGCGGCAGGAAGAGAACCTGACGGACGCCAATATCCGGCTGGTGGCGATGGATGGCGCGGTGATCAGCTACAACCGCCGGGATTACGGAGGTGATCATCGCGCGCCCTCAGCTTTCTCCCGGGAACTGGAGCCTCCGGTTCTGCCCGATGTATGGAAGGCGGAACTCAGCCTGTGGGAAGGGGAGACGGTCCCCATGAAGGGAAGCATGTACCAGCAGGCTTCCCGAAATGCGTATCTTTCCAAGGATCCCCATGCAGCCCGTTTTAGTCTGGAAGGCAATCCGTTCCCTGATGATCTTGCCTCCCTCAACGTGGATCATTGGAACGTCTCGCCCACCGCGCTGGACCAGTTCGTCAAGTGTCCGTTCGCCTGGTGTTGCCAGTATCTGTTCGGCGTGACGGAGATGCGGTTTTTGGTCAATCTGGTCGACGAGGGGACGATCGGGTCGATGCTCCACCTGGCCTACCGCAAGTTCTTTTCTTCGGTGGGTCGGTTCGATCGCAGGAACATCCCCCAGTATCGCACCCGGCTGGAGACGTGTTTCGACGAGAGCATGGTGGAAACGTACAAGGAGGAGGGGCCTGATCCCGCGGGACGCGCCTGGATCGTCACCCGGTTCCGGGACGCCGCCGTCGGTATTCTGGAAAAGGAAGCGGAACTGTTTGACGGAAAGACAACCGTCGAGACGGAGGGTTCCCACAAGATATCCTGGGAAGACGGAATTTCCTTGTCCGGACGGATCGACCGGGTGGTCGACATGGGGGACGGGACGATGGCGGTGATCGACTACAAGAAAAGCAAGGCTCCGCTTTCCATATCCGCTACCGCCCGAAACAAACCGGAAAGCCTCCCAGAGAAGTTCACCACGCTGCAGCTTCCCCTGTACCGCGCGTTGATCGAACAGTCGCTGGGCAAGGATGTGTCCTGGGCGGGATACTATGTCATCCAGGATGGGAAATATGTCGCCATCTGGAGCGGCGGGGATGATCCGGCCAAGGAGGCCGGTTCCAAACGACTGGAAAACGAGCTCCAGGCGTTCCGCGATGCGTTGCGTCACCGTTCCTTTCCCGCCACCCCCAGTGATGACGCGTGCAAGCAGTGTGCCTACCGCCCGGTGTGCCGAAGGAGGTTTTCCGCCCAATGAACACCATTGAGGAACTTGCCGGTTTGATCGGCAAACGACTGGACCCCGACCAGATGCGCGCCGTCACCACCTTGGGGGGGAACCTGGTGGTCAGCGCCGGCGCCGGTTCGGGGAAGACCACCGTCCTGTCGTTCCGATACTTGAATTTGTTGTTGCATGGCGTCCATGCCGATGAGATCCTGGCGTTGACGTTTACCGAGAAGGCGACGTTGGAGATGCAGAGCCGCATCGGGGCCTTGGTCAAACGGTTCAGTACGGATACGCGGTTGGACGAAGAGACCCGCCGCCTGTTTCTGACGGAATGGAACGACCATTTTCCCAAAGCGTCCATTTCCACGCTGGACGGGTTCTCTTCAAAGATCCTTCGCAGCGACCCGTATCGCTATGGCTTGACGGCGGACTACGTTCCGGAGGCGGAATGGGGAGGACAGAACGAACAGGAAGCGCGGCTTCTGGCCCGCTCGATGCTCTCTGCCGTCGCCACGGATGCCGGGGCGCGCCTGTTTGCCTCACGATACAAGCCGCAGGCCGCGGTTGACCTGTTGGTTACGTTGGCGCTCCGCTCGTTCCATCTTCCCCACCGTATCCCACAAGACTTGACGCTCCAGGTCAAAACTGCCGTTGAAGGAATGCGGGATGATGCCCGGCGGCAGATGGATCAGGCGTCGTCCCAAATCGTGAAGATTGCGGAAGAAGGGGCTGCCGTGGGCAAGACCGCTTCCGATGTCATTTCCCTGATGCAGGATCTGGAGAAAAAGCGGGAAGCATCTGGGGACGACGCGGCATGGGAGCAAATCCTCAGGCAGGTCTCCTGGCCTCGCAAGCCCTCCGGAAAAGGCGCAAACCAGGAAATCGGGGAAGCGTACACGGAATTCCGGACGGCGTGCGCCCAATTCCTTACCGCAGGAGAAGGGTTGCAGCATCAAGCCGATCTTGAGATGATGGTGGATTTCCTTTCCCGCTACGAAGAGGCGTTCCAACGCACCAAGCGGAGTACGGGAGTGCTGACGTTCCGGGATGTCGCAGCCCTTGCCATCGAACTGCTCACGACCCAACCGGCGTTGCGGCGTTCCTACGTCCACCGGTTCAAGGCCATCATGATCGATGAGTTCCAGGATGACAACGAACAGCAGAAACAGTTGTTGTACCTGCTCTCCGCGAAAGACTCGTTCGACGGGGTGGGGATTCCCTCCGCGGCGGATATTCTGGACGACCGCTTGTTCTTCGTCGGGGATGAGAAGCAGTCCATCTACCAGTTCCGGGGCGCCGATGTGGCGGTGTTCAAGCGATTGTCCGAGGAACTCGGGTCGGGACCGGCCATCCAATTGTCCACCAACTACCGCACCGAGCCAGGGTTGATCGACCTGTTCTCCACATTGTTCTCCCAGGTGATGCGTCCCAGTGAAAACCTGTATGAGGCGGCCTTCTCCTCCCTGAAGGGAAGAGCTCCGACGCCAGGGGTGCAGGGAAGCCTTACCGTGATGATCAAACCGGAGGATTCGGGAGAGAAGAATGATGACGAGGAAGCGCAGAACGCTGACTGTGAGGCGTATGCCGTGGCAGAGCGGATCCACCAGATGCTCACTACCGACCTTGCCTTGATCCCTGATGGGAACGGAGGTGTTCGGCGTCCGCTTCCCCATGACATCGCCCTGCTGCTTCGGACCGGCACCCACCAGATGAGTTTCGAGCGGGCGTTCAAGGCATGGAACATTCCGTACACCATGTCCAAGGTGTCCCGTTCGTTGATGTTGGAGGCGCCGTCCAATGACATGTATGCATTGCTGCAGTGTCTCGTCTATCCGGAGGACCGCATCGCGTTCCTCTCCGTGCTCCGCAGCCCGTTCTGCCCGCTTTCCGATCATGAGGTGTTCCAGGTGATGGATGATCCGAAGATGGCGTTCGACGCGACGGTCCTGCCGGACAACCCGGGCTACCAGGAGTGTTGCCGGCGGTACCAGGAAACAAAGGAGTTCGCCCGATCTTCGACGCTTCCCGCGTTGATCCAGCATCTGTGGTTCGATCTCGGCTATCGATCCTACTATCTGGAGCATCCTGGCTACCACGCCTATCTGGATCATTACGACTATCTGTACCGTCTTGCGGAACAGGCTCAGGCCAACGGAGAGTCGCTGGCGACGTTCCTGGATGATCTCAGGCCGTTTTTGGGGACGTCTGACGCGATGAATACGGATGGCAGCGAGGTGCTCACCGAGGGGAAGGAAGGAGTCCAGATCATGACGGTCCACGGGGCGAAGGGACTGGAATTCCCCATCGTCTTCGTCTCCTGTTTCTCCGATGGCGCCAATCGGAAGGAGGGGGATTACTTTACCGTGGGATCGGAATGTGTGCCGTACTATGATGCCATTCCGGAGCGGTATGAAGGTGTGGGGACGCTGTTCCGGGACAAGGAGCAGGAAGAAGCGGAGCGGACCGCGGAGACCAAGCGTATCCTGTACGTGGCGATGACTCGTGCCGAGTATCATCTGGTCTGCAGTGGTTTTCATGGGAACCGGGCACAGAAAGGAAACACGTTGGAGTGGTTGGAAGCGGGATACGGCATCACCTACGATGAACAGGCCAAGGCCTATCGGTGCGCAACCTCCGGGGTGAACGTCCAGGTGATCTCCCCGGTGACCCCGCAGCAGTTGTTCGTCGACCGGAACGTAGCGCCTTTGCGTCCGGAGATTGCGGCGTTCTACCAAGGATCGCATCCGGATCTCGTTCCCGCCCGCCAGTACGTCGCGGCGACCCAGTTCGCGCCGGAAGCCCCCCATACGGCATCCGCCGTGCCGTTCCCGCCGTTGGCAAGCGATAGCGTCCTGCAGGATGCGTTGGAGCGGCATCCCGATGCCATCACGTTGTGGGGGACATTCGTCCATAATCTGGTGGAGGCGCGGATGCGGGACCCTTCCGCTCCTGCACTTCCGTTATTGCCTCCCGGTCTTGCGGAGTTGGATGAGAAGTCATGGAACCTCTTGGTCTCCGATGGGGAGCGGCTCTGTGGAGCGTTCCTTGCCCAACCGTGGTATCTGTCTGAGGTCGCGCCGTATCCGGTGGAGACGGAGGTGCGGTTCTTCTCCCATGAAACGATGGATGGGGAGGCTGTGGTGGTGGAGGGCGCGGTGGATGTACTGGTGCATCGGCCGGACCATCTGCTGGTGCTGGATTTCAAAACGGACCGGTTGGATGACGCGGTTGTCCATGCCGGGCAATTAGGGTTGTACCGGAGGGCGATGGAGCGGGTGTATCACCAGAAGGTGCGTACCGCAATCGTGTACCTCAGGGATTCCGCATCCCCCCGGTGGATCGAAGGAGAGGCGGAATGACCAAGCAGGCGGTGGAGGCGTGTCTGCTCCGGGGTGTCTGTGGCGGGCTGGTCGTCCATCAATGGGATGGGAAGGCGGAGATGGTTCTCTCCGATCGTCCGCTCAATCGTTCCTCCGTTCCCTTATGGCACGAGGAGATGGCATCACGCTGTTCCCAGAGCCTGTTGTATCCCGCCACGGTGGGGTTCTCTGATGGATCAGCCTTTTCACTGGGGACCAACTACGATGAGGCGTGTTCCGCTCTGGGCGTCTCCTCAATCTTTGATCTTCCTCCCAGCGACGCGATGGAAGACGTGGTGCGGGACAAGGTGGCCATTTTGTTCGGGTGTCCTGCAACACTTGTCCGGCTTCTGCACGAGATGGGAGCGTTTCTGGTTCTGGTCGGAGAGGGTTCCCAGGAGCTTTCTTTCTCGTTGAACGAGGAGGCGTGCATCACCGTGTCGCTTGCCCATCCGGATGATGGGGCGTTGGTCGACTGGCTTGCATCCCAGACGGGTGGCGCCGACTTCGTGGTCCGGCATGGATCCCCTGTCGATGCCGATCTCCCTTCGATGATGGAGCTGTGCGGAGGAATCACATTCTCTCTGATGGGAGAGGAAGACCATACCGCACCATCAGGTGTGGTACGGATTCCCTTGGGGGATCCCAAACGGATGATGCGGGATATCTGCGGAGTGTTCCGAAGAATCTGATTTCAGCCAAGGGCCTTCACGGCCCGTTCCATCCGTTTCAAGGCTCCGATGATGTTCTCTCTCCGTACTCCGTAGTTGAACCGGACGAACTGCCGGTAGGAGTTTCCGCCAAACCAGGTTCCGTCATTGACGGCCACCGAAGCTCGTTGTCCGAAGAACCGGCTGAGAAGACCTCCCGCCGGGGATTTCTCGGGATCGTACAGGTCGGGGTTTGCCATGGCGTCCTGCTCGACCATCGGAAGGATTGGCGCGCAGTCAATGAATCCGATGAACGATGCCTGGGGGCGGATGAACGTCAGAGAGGGAAGGTGCTGGCGGAAGTACGATTCGATGGTATCGCAGTTGCCTTCCAGGTAAGGGATCAACTCCATCAGCCAGGGATAGCCGGAACGATAGGCGGCGATGGCGGCTGTGGTGGAGAAGAACGAAGTCTCGCCGCTGAACAGCTGGGACATCCTTCTCCGGAGTGTCTTGCGGATCATCTCGTCATGGGTCACGACGACGGAGAAATGCTCGCCGGCGATGTTGAACGTCTTGGATGGCGCCATGCAGGTGACGGCGCGCACATCATAGTTGTCCGCCACTTCCAGAAGCGGAACGTGGTGCCCAAAGGCCAGGTCTGCGTGGATCTCGTCACAGATGATCATCGTGTGGTGCTTCTTGGCGATCTCGCAGAGCCTCTGGAGATCCGCTTCGGGAAAGTCCACGCCGGAGGGATTCTGTGGGTTGCAGAAGATGATCATCTTGGCATTCTGGCAAAGAAGGTCCAACGCCTCCCAATCCAAGGAGAACCGGTGGGTGGGGGAATCATAGGTCAACGGCCAGCCGACGAGGGTGCGCTCCAGATTCTTCACGATGCGGATGAACGGCTGGTAGGCGGGCATCGGCACGATGACTCCGTCTCCCGGCTGGGTCAGCGTCTCCACCATCATGGCGATGCTGGTCAGCATTCCCTGGCAGATGACCACCTCTTCTTGTGGAACGGTCCAGCCGTGACGCCGCTGGGCCCAGGCGCAGAAGGTCTCACGGTTCCCATCGAAGTGGGGGTATCCGTAGGTGCCGCTTTCCGCCGCCTTGACCATTTCCTGCTGGATCTCCGGCGCGACACGGAAATCCATGTCTGCCACCCAGAAGGGTTCCGCGTTTCGGTTCCCCGCGATGGACGCGATGGCGTCCTCGTTCCATTTGACGGAAAGCGTGCCTTTCCGGTTCACTGCTTGATCAAAATCATACATGTTCACTTCCTGATGGCATCAAACCCGCTGCGTGGGTTGGGATAGCTTGCCGTCTTGTGGTGCGGTCCGTATCCGATGGCGGATACCGGACAACCAAGAAGACAGGCGAAACAGGCCAGACAATCCGGTCCGAACTGGGGCTTCCCTCCATCCGTCTGGGTGATGTTCTTGTTCGGGCATAATCGTACGCACTTGCCGCACCTGATGCAAGCGTCACTTGCCGAAAGACGTTCTCCATAAGAACGGTATTCCTCGTAGGAGATGTGGGCCAGTACATTCTTGAGGGATTTGCCCAACGGCAGTTTCATCGATGGTCGGATCTTCTCTGCTTTGATGTCCTGGATGATCCGCTGGATCTTCCGGTCCGCCTTGTCGTAGATGGCCTCATACTTCGCTCCTGTGGCGATGGAGAACAGTGGGACGTACGTGTCAGGGAGCTTGACGGTGTTCTGGTAGCTGGACAGGCATCCGATGTTCTGCAGGAGCATCTCCGTGCCCATCGGGGCATAGCCGGAGAGTCCTCCGTAGGTGTGAATGCAAAAGAGGTATCCGATATCCTTAAGGTTGGTCTGGGAAAGCTGGCTGGTGATGAACTCGCTGGTCACCCGCGGGGTGACCCAGGAGTAGATCGGGCTGATGATGCCGATCCGTTCGGTGATCTCCACCGGGCCGGAATGGGGAAGCAGGACGATGGTGGTCTCCCCCAATGCGTCGGCGATCTTCCTGGCGACGTAGTAGCTGTTTCCCGTTGCGCTGTAGACGAACAAGGTGGTCTGCATCTCACGCCTCCTTCAGGGAGTCCATCAGGGTGAAGAACGTGGGGAATGTGACGCCGGCGGCGTCGGTCCCCCTGATGGTCACCGCTTCCGGAACGCCGATGCTGCAGACGGCGAGCGCCATGATCACGCGATGATCCCCGTGTCCGTCACAAATTCCTCCGTGAAGCGGATGCCCGTGATGGATCGTCATGCCATCCGGCCTCTCCGTGATGGAGGCGCCAAGCTTTTCCAGCTCCTCCCGCATCACGGCGATCCGGTCGGTCTCCTTGATTCTTGCCTGGGCGACGTTGGAGAAGGTCACATCTTCGGATGCGTAGCATGCCGTAACCGCAAGGACAGGAAGTGCGTCGGGCATGTCATTCAGGTCGAAGACGCCCCCTGCAAGCGGTCCTTTTCTGCTGACCGTCACGGCGTGTTGGTTCCATTGGATGGCGCATCCCATCTGGGAGAGGATATCCAGGATCCGTTTGTCACCCTGGATGTCGTTGGGATCCAAGCCATCCACCGTGATGGGGCCGCCTGCGATGGCCGCCATGCAGAGGAAGAATGACGCGCTGCTCCAGTCTCCCGGGATGGAAGCACCCACCAGGGGAATGAACCGCTGGCCGCCGGGAATGACGGCGTGTTGCCAGTCGGTGCGGATGGACAGTTTGATGCCCTGGTGTTCCAACCAGCCCAATGTGAGGCCGACGTACGGCTTCTCGTACAGGAGCGGGACGTCGATCATGCTCTCGCCCTGGGCGAGCGGACAGGAGAGGAGCAGGCTGGACAGATACTGGCTGGTCGGGCAGGAGATGGAACAGGATCCACCTGTCAGCGGCCCTTTGATGGAAAAAGGCGGATACGCTCCGTTCTGCCGGGTGATCGTCGCCCCAAGGCTTTCGTAGGCATCAAGCAGTGGTCCGACCGGCCGTTTTTTCAATTGCTCGTCTCCGGTGATCGTCATACGTACTCCCAGAGACGCAACCAGTCCGGTTGCCAGGTACAGGGTGGTGCCGCTGTTCTGGGCGTCAAGCACCATTCCTTCCTGGGGATGGAGATGGGTGCTGTCGATGGTCAGACGCTCTCCGTGGGAGGAGAATTCGGCCCCCAACGTTTCGCAGATCTGGCGGCAGGCCAGCGTGTCGTTGCTTTCCAACGCACCGGTCACCGTGCTGATGCCTTGAGAGAAGGTTGCAATGAGGTATGCCCTGATCGTCTGGCTTTTGGAGCCGGGAACCAATACGCGGCCCCGTGGTACACATGGGTGAAAAGTTCTGTCCATAGCAAAGACTATACCGGAAAACGGGATGCTAGTTAAGCGAGAGAGAGACGGAAATCTTGCCGGTGTAGTCGTCTTTCGGCGCATTGGCCAATGCCTCAGCGTCTGGGCCGAACGAAACGGCATAACTGCCGTACTTTGGGTTCGCTTCCGAACCACCCGCGGTAATGGTGAAGCTGATGGGCGTTGAGGTGGTGGATGCCGTGTCGTAGGTTTTGTCGCCGATGGTCAGGACGTAGTTGATCGTATAGGAATTGGCCTTTGCGTTCTCCGCGGAGGCAAGCGGTTGCGCGGAGACGTTGATGGTGTATGCTGAAGGGGTGGTGGAATAGTAGGAGAAATACCCTTTGACATCATCCTTGGTGGTTTCTTCCGTCAACGAGAAGGCCGTGAGATCGGCAAAGGCCGCTTTCAGGCCATCCTTGATGTTTCCACCGCGAGACATCAGGGAATCTTTCATCGTGGAGATGTCTTTGGAGGTGAACCCGATCAATACAGAATCAGAGCTGGTCGAAGGCGCGGTGAAACGCAAGGTAAGTGTCGCTGACGTATCGTCTCCCGCCATGATGGGGGAGAGGGATGCCAGCAACAGGCAGATGAGGATGATCAGGTTGCGTTTCATAGTACCTCTACAATAGCGGAGCGGCATACTTGTGTCAAGCGAGTGGCAAGAGTGCCAAATGAAAGAAAGCAGATCGATAGATAGTAGAAAATAAGTACTTTATATATAAATAATAAAATAATTTTAACTTATGTCAGATAATTGGTGGTGTACGGGAAGTTGTCGGAGAACAGAATGGTGCCGTCTGTTTTCATCAGCACGCAGTCGAATCCGTCCAGGCTGTTGATCAACGCAAGCCCTTTTTCACTTCCCAGCACATACACCGCGGTGGAAAGCGCGTCGCAGACGGTACTGTCCGTACCGATGATGGAGGAGGAGAGCAAGTCGCTTTCCGCAGGCCATCCTGTTTTGGGATCGAGGATGTGCTGGTACGTCTTGCCATCCTGGACGAAGAACCGTTCATAGCCACCGCTGGTGACCACCGCGCGGTCTGCCAGGTGGACGACGATGAACACGCTGCCTTCCTCCCCATTGGGGTCGCGCAGCCCGATCTTCCACAGATCTCCGTTCTCTTTGGATCCGATGGCGTAGACGTTGCCGCCCAGGTTGATGATTCCCCGGACCACACCCCGCTTCTCCATGATCTCATGGGCCCGGTCCGCGGCGTATCCTTTGGCGATGCCGCCCAGGTCGACGTCCATGTTTTTCGGGATGGTGATGCGCCGCTTTGCGGGATCCATCACGATTTCCTGCCAGGAGCGGTCCACCTGGTCAATCTCTTCCTGGCTGGGGACGCGGGGATGGTCAGTGGCGATGTTCCACAGTGCGGTGATGCCACCGATGGCGGGATCGAACGCCCCGTCGGACAGCTTCGCCATGGAGACCGCCTTTTCCACCAATGCATAAAACTCTTCGCTGGCGATGATGGTTTTGTCTCGGTTCAGCGCGTACAGCTCACTGCCTTCCGCCGTTCGGCTGAAGACGTCGTTGATCCTGAGAATTTCCTGTTTGATCTCATCGTACACCGACTGGCTTGTTCCCGCGGGAAGCGTCACGGCACAGACCGTCCCCAATGAGAGGAAACTCTGACGTTCCCCATTGGTTTTCCGGTCACATCCTGTCACGAGCAACAGGGTGCACAGGAGGAGCAGAATACCGGCGCGATGGATGCGGCGTGTGCCGCTCACTCGTCTTCCTTCGCTGTCTTGGCGTAGTTCAAGGCACGCACTGCGTTGTCAAACTTCTGGAACTTGCCGTTCTTCAGCTTGATGACGACGGAGGTCTTCTGGTTGCCGCTGACTTGGACGATGTATTCGGTGGCTTCAATCTTCGTCTTGAAGTATTTGATCACCTTGTCGCTGCCCTGGCGTTTGACCGCCCAGCCTTTTCCCTGGACGAATGACAGTTCATGCACGTCCCTCGCTTCTTTCTTTTCTTCGGAGGGGGCTACCGGTTTTTCTTTGTTGGTTGCCATCACAGACTCCTTGCACGTGGTATGTGTCAACTATACCACTGCAGGGAGATTTTTTTCCAGTTCCCAGAGAGCGTTACGTCCTGATTTCCCGATTGAATGGGATTCCCAGTGAGGTTGGCCCGAGGCGTTGGCTTTCCCGGTCGAACGCAAGGACGACGATGACCAGCACGTACGGCAGCATGACGGCGAATTCGTACGGGAAGTTGATGCCGTAACTCTGGATGACCGTCTGGAAGGTCTGGGCAAGGGAGAACAGCAACGCCCCCCACATGATCTTCACCGGCTGCCAGTGTCCGAAGTAGACCAGGGCGACGGCGATGAAGCCGCGGCCGCTGACGATGGAATCGCTGAACATCTTCGCCTGGCAGAGGGAGAGGTAGGCTCCGGCAAGGCCGGCAAGCGCGCCTCCCACGGCCAATGACTGGTAGCGTATCCGGGTGACATTGATGCCGATGGAATCGGCCGCGCGGGGATGGGTGCCTACGGCGCGGACCGCCAGTCCCCATGGGGTCTTGAACAGGACGTACCCGCTGAGCGGCACCAACAGGAACGCCACATATACCAGAATGTTCTGGGAGAAAAAGATTGGGCCGATGACCGGAATGCGGGAGAGAAGCGGGATGGGTGGTGTGGTGATGCCGGGAATGCTCTGCGTGCCGCCTACGAAGTGGCGGAACAGCGTGCCGGCTGCACCGGTTCCGAACATCTGCAGTCCGATGCCGGCGATTCCCTGCGGGGCCCGGAATGTGATGACGACCAGGCCGAAGAACATCCCGAGAAGCGCTCCCATCACCGTGGCGGAAAGCAGTCCGAGAACGTTGTACACCTGGGACGTGGCTTGTCCATGCCCGATGGCATAGGGGAGCAGCATGCCGAGGAACGCGCCCATCGACATGATGCCTTCACAGCCCAGGTTGAAGATGCCAGCCCGTTGGTTGATCATCTCCCCCAGCGAGGCAAGGAGCAACGCGACGGACGAGGTGATGGCCAAGGAAAGTACGGTGACGATGACGTTCATGCTGCGACCTCCTTTCTCCGGGTCTTTTTCCAGACCCGTTCCATCAAATAGGCGTTGGAGAGCACCATCTGCGTGGCGACGATGACGAGGATGATCACACCCTGGAGCACCTGCACCATGTTGGCGGGCACTCCCACGGCGTTCTGCGTCATGTTGCCGCCGACAAGGAGCAGTCCGAAGAAGAACGCGGCGGGGATGATGCCGGCGGGATGCAGCCCTCCGAAGAGCGCCACGACGATGCCGGAGAACCCATAGCCGCTGGTGATTCCCTGGATGGCCCTATGATGCACGCCACAGATCTCCACCGCTCCGGCAAGACCTGCGAAACCGCCGCTGAACAGCATTGCGATGACCAGGTACTTGGCCACGTTGATGCCTCCGTACCGTGCGGCCCGCTCGCTGGAACCAGCCGCCCGCATCTTGTAGCCGAACGGGGTCTTCCACAACAGCAGGTAGATCAAAATCGCAAAGCCGATGGCGATGAAGATGCCGGTATGCAGGCGGGTGCCCGGAATGAACCGGGTCAGCCAGATGTTCTTTGTCAGCCGCATGGATTGCGGAGTGCCGCTTCCCGTGGTCATTTCGGCGGGATCCAGCATCGGTTTGCGAAGGCAGAACGTGTAGAACTGCTCGGCGATGTAGTTCAGCATGACGGTGGACAGAAGCTCGCTTACCTGGAGTTTCGCCTTCAGCAGGCCGGGGATGGCGCCCCAGAGCGCGCCACCGGCAATACCTGCAAGGAGCACCAACGGGAGTAAGATCACTTTGGGAAGGGTGGGGACGGCCAGGGCCACCGCCGTGGTGGCAAGGATTCCCATCGCCATCTGTCCCTCTGCGCCGATGTTGATGATGCCGCTGCGGTAGGCGACGGCGATGCCCAGCGCGATAATCGTCAGCGGGATGGTACGGATCAACACTTCGCTGATCAAGCCGATATTCTGAAGTGGTTGGAAGATGATGACGGCGTACGTCTTCATCACCGGAGCCCCGATGGCGATCAAAATGACCGCACCCATCGCCATGGTGGCCAGGACGGCAAGCAGTACGATGCAGATTTTGTAAAGGATTTTGAATTGGTTGGTCATCTCACACTCCTGCCATCAGCATGCCCAGCTTTCTGCTGTCCGCGTCGGCGCGGGGAAGAACCTGCTGGATATGTCCTTTGAAAATGACGGCGACCCGGTCGGAGAGGGCGAGGATCTCATCCAGTTCCTCGCTGATCAACAGGATCCCCAGTCCTTCCTTCCGTTTGGCGAGCAACTGTTCATGGATGAACTGGGCTGCTCCCAGATCCAAGCCGCGGATCGGATAGACGGCCACCAGGAACTTCGGCTTCCGGGTGATCTCCCGCGCCAGGATCACCTTCTGGATGTTGCCGCCGGAGAGCGTTCCCGCTGCGGTATCCGTGTTGGGACAGCGGATATCGAAGTCTTTTTTCAGCGTGGTCGCGTTCTGGGCGATGGACGCCCTGTTCTGGAAGATTCCGTTGGTGAACCGCTTTGCGGTGGAATCCTTCAGGATGAAATTCTCTTTCAACGAGAACGGAGGGACGATGCCTTCGGTGTTCCGCTCTTCCGGGATGTACCCCATCCCTTCCTTGATGATTTCTTCCGTACTCTTGTTGGTGATGTCTTTTCCGAAGAACGTGATGGTCCCGCTCTCCACCGGTCTGAGGCCGTTGATCACCTCGGCGAGTTCCCGCTGCCCATTGCCGGACACGCCGGCAAGGCCGACGATCTCCCCGCTGTGGATGGTCAGGTTCAGGTCGTTCAACGCAAGGTACCCGCGGTCACTGCGGGCGTTCACATGCTGGATCTCCAGCGCGTGGATGTTGGAGCATTCGGTTTCCTTGTTTTCCGGCATGATGATCTCACGTCCGGTCATCAAGGAAGCAATCTCCGCGGAGGAATGCTCTTTGGTGTTTCCATTGAACACGACCGCTCCGTGACGAAGAATCGTCACTTTGTCGGAAAGGTCGGACACTTCCTGCAGTTTATGGCTGATGAAGATGATGGACAAGTTGGCGGTCATTTTCCGAAGGAGGACGATCAACTCGTCGGTCTCCTGCGGGGTCAGCGCGCTGGTCGGTTCGTCCAGGATCAGGAAGCGGGCTCCCAGGCAGAGCGTCTTGACCAATTCGACCCGTTGCTGCTCCCCGACGGACAGTTGCCAGACAAACGCGTCAGGATCTACGGCCAGGCCGTAGGTCTGAGAGACTTCCTCGATGCGGTCGCGGACCATCTTCATATCCAACTTCCATCCCTTCCATGCTTTTTTGTAGCCCAGAGCGATGTTTTCGGTGACCGTCATGTTGGGGACGAGCATGTACTGCTGGTGTACCATCCCAAGGCCTGCGGCGAACGCGTCGTTGGGGGAGTGGAAGTGTACTTCCTTTTCATTGATGAACATCTTTCCCTCATCCGGCTGGTACAAACCCATCAGGATGTTCATCAACGTCGTTTTGCCCGCTCCGTTTTCTCCGACCAAGGCGAGTACTTCCCCCTCTCCGACGGATAGGGAAATATCATCACTTGCCAGCACACCCGGAAACCGCTTGGTGATGTGTTCCATCCTGAGACTGGTGATCTTGGTGTTCGGATCCATGAGAAAAACTTCCTTTTTTTACCAAATCATCCCGCAGGATCCTGCGGGATGATTGGATGATGATGCGTTACAGTTTGGAATAATCGACGGACTGCCAGTTGATCGTATCCGGAGCCGCCTTGAACTTGGCCAGCGCCTCGTCAACCTTCGCGGCGACTTCCGGTTTCTTCAGCGAGTCGTTCCAGCCGAAGACGAATCCGCCGTTGTGGAAGTTCATCGGGATGCATTCTCCTCCGCGGATACCGGCATCCAGCTTCTCCACCATGCCGACGATGACCGCCGCATAGTTGTAGGAAGAGGCGGCAATGCACTTGTACCCTTCCGGAATGGTCAGCTGAGCCATATCCTGGCCAACCCACCAGATGTCCTTGTCCTTGTATTCGGCGACGGCGCGAAGCGCTCCGAGCGCCTGCTGGGAAGAGCCGGTCAGCACGTCGGCGCCGCTCTTGATCTGCGTCTGGGCGAAGTCGCCCGCTTTGACGAAATCACTGAACGAACCGGTGTGGGCGACCATGATCTTCGCCTTGGGATTGACGGACTGTACGCCGAGGACGAAGCCACGGTTGTACCGGGCGGCGTCACCACCATCAACCGGTCCGACCAGACCGATGATGTTGCTCTTCGTCGTCATGCCTGCGATGATGCCGGAAAGGTATCCGGTCTCTTCGGACTGCGGCATGTAGGTGAAGACGTTCTTCGGTCCCACCTCAGCGCTGGTTCCGAACGCAAAGGAGATGTTGGGGTATTCATCAGCCATTTCCAGCACCAGGTTCTTGTACTGGGCGCCATGGCAGATGATGATGTCATATCCCTGCGCGGCATACTGGCGGGCGGCGGAACCGGCATCGACCGGAGCCATCTTCTCGCTGTAGCTCCTTTGTCTTCTGCCGCACGGGGCAAACATGACGCCCCAAGTATAGATGTTCCGGTTCGGGACTGTCAAAGAGCCTTGGCCATGACAATTTGCCGAAATCGTAACTTTTTTGATATCGGGGGTGTGGAAATAAGCTGTTTCCTTGTGATGGATGGTTGCCATCTCCTCCAATTTCATCTATAAAAACCGATGAAAGCAAAGAAAAAGAAAGACAATATTTATGTATTTCGCTCTTTTCGTGATACAGTGGTACGTATGATGCATGCCCAAGACACCACATTGTTCCAATTGAACGGCATCCCACGCCTCAAGCAGGCGTTCCCGCTTGCCATCCAGCATGTCGTTGCGATGATCGTCGGATGTGTTACCCCGGCGTTGATCATCGCTTCCAGCACTCATCTTTCCTCTGCGGACAGCATTTTGCTGGTCCAGGGGTCGCTGGTCATCGCCGCAGTCTCCACGTTTCTGCAGCTCTTTCCTCCGTTTTCCTGGCTGGGAAGCGGCCTGCCAGTGATGTTGGGAGTGAGCTTTGCCTACCTGCCATCCATGCAAGCCATCGCCCAAGGGTATGACCTCGCTACGATCTTTGGCGCGGAGTTGGTAGGCGGGGTGGTCGCCGTTCTTGTCGGGGTTTTCGTCAAGAAGTTGCGCGTGCTGTTTCCGCCGCTCATCACTGGTACGGTGGTGTTCACCATCGGACTTTCCTTGTATCCGACGGCGATCAACTACATGGCTGGCGGAACCGGCTCCCCACTGTATGGTTCCTGGCAGAACTGGCTGGTGTCCATCGTCACCCTGGCGGTCGTCACCGTCTTCAACCATTACGGGAAGGGAATCTGGAAACTTGCTTCCATTTTGATCGGCATCATTGTCGGATACATTCTGGCCATACCGTTCGGCCTGGTCAATTTCTCTCCGGTTGGTTCGGCTGGTCTGTTCGCCCTGCCCATTCCGATGCATTTCGGCATCAAGTTCGAAATCTCTTCCTGTTTCGCCCTGGGTATCTTGTTCGCCATCAACTCCATCCAGGCCATCGGGGATTTCACCGCGACGACAGTCGGTGGAATGGATCGGCAACCGACGGACAAGGAACTGCAGTCCGGCATCATCTGCTACGGAGTATCCAACATGCTGGGAGCCTGTTTCGGCGGACTTCCCACGGCGACGTACAGCCAGAATGTCGGCATCGTGACGACCACCAAGGTGATCAACCGGTTCACGTTGGGATTGGGTGCGGGCATCCTGCTTCTTGCGGGGCTGCTTCCCAAATTCTCCGCCATGCTGACCACCATCCCGCAATGTGTGTTGGGAGGCGCGACGGTGACGGTGTTCGCATCCATCGCCATGACGGGAATGAAGCTGGTCGTCTCCCAGCCGATGAACTACCGCAACACCTCGATCGTCGGACTTGCGGCGGCCTTGGGCATGGGCATCTCCCAGTCTTCCGCCGCGGTGGCGTCGTTCCCCCAGTGGTTCCAGATCATCTTCGCCAAGAGCCCTGTCGTCATCGCGACGTTGGTTGCGGTGACCCTGCAGATTTTGCTTCCGGGAAAAGAAAGCTGAAGACGGCTTTCGCGATGGCCTCTGCCCCTGCTTCGCCGGGGTGGACGCCATCGTCACCCGCGAGATTGTCAGGAAGCGGGATGCAAGGGAAGGGAAGGGTCCGGAGCACCGTCCGCTCCCGTATCGTCATGCTGTTTCGTACGCAAAACCGGTTTGGGCGCGATGCGGGGACCAACAAGGTATATACCTTGGGATGAGACGGGAGCTTTTGGTATGTCGTCAACAATGCCTGCATGGAAGTGCGGTAGATTTCCTCCCCGCGCCAGTACCACGGTTTGGTGTCGTTGGTTCCCAGCAGCACCACGACAATATCCGGTTGGAATCGGATGCTTTCCTGATAGGGAAGTGAACTGTCGTAAGACTTCATTCGGTCTGGTTGGACGACCGCTCCGGTTAATCCGAAATTACCGACGACGCATGACCGTCCCAGAAGTTCTCCCAAGCGGGATGGATAGCAGGTCGTTTCCCGGTGGTCCAGACCATAGCCATAGGTGATGCTGTCTCCGACGCAGGCGATGCTGGTGATGGGCATGGTCCCATCGTACCGTACCTTGCCCATCCACTCAAGGGAGCAACAAAAAAGCCATCCCCTTTCGAGGATGGCTTTGCAGGTGGAAAGACCTGTTACTTCTTGAAGATGTCCTTGACCGGATGGTAGTCCATCGTGTTGGTGTACCAGCCACCCCAGACATTGGTGTCGATCAGGTTCAGCGTGACGTAGTAGTACAGCGGCATGATCGCCTGATCCTGGTTGATCATGATGTCTTCTGCGGTCTGCAGGGCTCCGAACCGATCCGGTCCGTCCGCCATGCGCGCAGCCTCGTTGATCAGCAGGTCGTAGGTGTCATTGGAGTACCGTCCGCCGTTCATACCGGCACCGGTGATGAACATATCAAGGAAGGTGTTCGGATCCTGGTAGTCACCGACCCATCCGGCACGAGCGATGGTGAAGTTACCAGCGTTCCGGTTGGACAGGTAGGTCTGCCATTCCTGGTTCTCAAGCGTTACGTTGATGCCCAGGTTATTCTTCCATTCCTGCTGGATGAACTCAGCGATCTTCTTGTGGCCTTCGCTGGTGTTGTACAGGATGGAGACGGAGGGGAATCCAACGCCGTTGGGATATCCCGCATCGGCGAGCAGTTTCTGCGCCTCGACGATGTCCGCGTCATGGTCATCCCCGTTGGGGAACGGAAGCGCGGTGTAACCGGCCATCTCAGGCACGATGCCCCAGGCAGGAATCTGTCCGGCCTTGGTCACGCCATCAACCAGCGCCTGGCGGTCGACGGCCAGAGAGAGCGCGCGGCGCACACGAGCGTCATTGACCGGCGCCTTCTCCGTCTGGAAGAGGTAGTAGTAGGTGGCCAGCTGCACGCTGTTGTGGTAGTCGTCTCTCATCGAGGCTTCGGCAAGGCTGTCAAGAGGAACGTTGGTGTCCCAGTCAAGCTCGCCGTTCTTGTACATCTTGTAGTTCGTCGAGTCGGAGTCAGAGGCGTAGAAGATCACCTTGTCCAGCTTGACGTTGGCGGCATCCCAGTACTGGGGGTTCTTGCTGACGGTCACGTGGTCCTGGGCGACATGCTCGGTCAGGACGAACGGGCCGTTGCCGACGAAGTTCTTCGGATCAGTCCACGCCGTGCCGTATTTCTCAATGGCATGCTGTGGGACGATGGCGAAGGAGTAGTGGGTCAGAGCGCCGATGGCGTAGGGAAGCGGCCCAAGCAGCTCCATCTGGAAGGTGTAGTCATCAAGCGCCTTGATGCCCACGGCTTCCTTGCCAGCCTTTCCTGAGTTGTACTCGTCGGCACCCTTGATGAACATGCAGGGGAACCAGGCGTACGGGGATGCGGTTGCCGGATCCAGCTCGCGCAGCCAAGAGTAGACAACGTCGTTGGCCGTGATGGGCACACCGTCGGACCACTTGGCGTCCTTGCGGAGCTTGAACGTCCAGACGGTTCCGTCCTCGTTGCTCGACCAGCTCTCGGCGACGCCCGGAACAGCGGACGCATCCTTCGGGTTGGTGGCGACAAGCCCTTCGAACAGGGCTTCGTAGATGCGGTGCTCAGGCACACCCTGGATCAAATGGGGATCAAGGGATTCAGGCTCAGCGCCATTGCCGATGCGGAACACCACTTCGGATTTCGCCGGTGTGGTGGCAGGCGCAGCAGCGGCAGGAGCCGCAGCGGGTGCTGCAGCAGGCGCTGCAGCTTTTGCGGGTTCCGCAGCTTTGGCGGGCTCAGCGGCCTTGGCAGGTTCAGCCGCGGGTGCCGCGGTTGCTGCCGGAGTAGTTGTTGCTGTAGGTGTAGTCGCGGCTTGGGTTTCCGTAGTGGCTGCTTTCTTTCCGCAGGAAACAAACAGCGCACCAACGAGAAGGACGCAAAGCGCGATAGTCATAAACTTTTTCATAGACTTATCTCCTTCATGAACATTATGGTATGCAAAAATCCTAAATTAGCATAGAGTATATCCCAATACCATTCAAGAGAAAACATGGTTGAAATGCTTTTTTAAAAAGAAATCATCTTGGTTTTCTCTGAGAAGGAGCCGGCATGGTACGTTTGGGGACACGGAAAACAAGCTCGGGGATTGTCTATACGGTAGGAAGAGTGAGACGGATCGTTTTTGCCGCCGTCTTGGCGTTTTTGCTCTGGGGAATCATTTTGAACCTTTCTGAAGGTGATTCCCCACGAACGATGGTCGCTCCGATCGTCATGGCATTCATCGCGTTGCTCGGATTGACCTACCGGGAGGCGTGGCGGTTCCTTCCCTCCCAGAAAAAGGTGGAATCCCTGTTCGGCTTCGGTCCGTTTGTCAAACGGGAGACGATTCCCTATGGGGAGATCGAGCGGCTGGAGATCACCCACTTTGTCAAGGATACGGAGGACAAGAACGCCAAACCGGGGCGGAAGCGCCAAAAGCCGATGGTGGTGTTCGCCATACGTCTTGCCAACAACGAGGAGCGTACCATTGAAATCATTCCGGAGCATACCAGTCTGGGCCGGACGGAAAGCGCTGCCCAGATGATCGCCGCCGTCAGCGGTCTGGCGCTCTTTGTGGATCGTCCCCGTGATATGGATACGACGATCACCCGGGAGGATCTCCACTCGTTCCGTTGATCAGTACAGAAACCGCTCAAACCCGATGAAGAACAGCGCCGATCCTCCAATGCAGAACAGGTGCCAGATGGCGTGGTAGTGGGGGATCGTCTTGATGGCGTAGAAGATCACGCCGAGGCTGTAGACGATGCCGGCGGCAAGAATGTATCCCGACAGTCCTGCGGGAAGATACGGGACGACGCTGTTCCAGAAGAAGACGATCACCCAACCCATCACCAGGTACAAAATGACGTGGAGCGGGCGTAGCTTTCCCCAAAAGACCAGCGTGAAGGTGACCCCGACGGCCACCGTCACCCAGATGGCGGCCAGCAGGTTCAGCGCCAGTGGCGTGTCCACGTAGGTGAGGATCGGGGTGTAGGTTCCGGCGATCAGAATATAGATATTGGTATGGTCCAGGATCCTGCAGACCCGTTTGGCGTCACATTTGGGCAGGCGATGGTACAATGCCGATGCGGTGTACAACAGCAGCATTGAACAGCCATAGATGATCATTCCCCAGCGTAGGTGGGAGTTGGTGAGCGTCTGATTCCTGATGAGAATGGCCACCAGAGCGGCCAAGGCCAACACGGCGCCGACGGCATGCGTCAGGAAGTTTTCCCGTTCCGCTTTGGCGTCATCGTAGTTGTGAAGCGTGATGTGGCGTTCCAGCCACGTTTGGGTTTCCGTTTGCATGCATTCACCGTACCAAGGGATGGGAAGCATGGGCAAGCGGATGGCGTGCCCTTTTTTCTGCTAGTCAGGTCGGTATGCCATGGTACAAATCTACTATCTATCTGTTTGTTTGGTCGTGATCTGGAAGCGTTCCAGGGAACTTATTTAAAAAGTTTGCAATTTCAGAAAGCGAATGAAATCATAAGGGAGAAGAGGGAAGTTGTCGTTCCGCCTTGATATCCCGCAAGAAGTGTTTTTACCGAATTTTCACCAATATATTGTTCATAGGTGTTTCCTTCGGCATGGATTCCTTCATAAGAGATTTCCACACGGACATCGGTTGTACCATGAAAAGCCTTTTCCCATTGTGCGCCAATGGTCGCCTTTCCCCCATATCCGGTCATTTCGTCGGTGAACAACAGGGAACGGAGAAAGTGATGATCCATGGCTGTGATTGTCATATATGGGTACCATGATCCTAAGAAATAGACAGTCATCGCCGGATGGGTGAGCTGTCGCGTAACCTGCATCCCAATTTCCGGGAAACTCAGCCATTGTTCGTAGGTCAATCCAATGCCGGTGAGATATGTTTTGGGGTCGTTTTCCGTCCAAAAGCCAGAGGAGGGATACTGGGTATAACCGTTCACTGCGGCGAACATGCGGTTCTGCCATGTGTATGCGAAAAATGGAGTGACCGTCACCATTTCCAAGGGGATGTCCCCAGATGCTTTCAATGTGGCGGTAAAATCCTTGAGAAGATGGTTTTCATGGCTTGAGAAATACGCAATTGTAGTTCCATCGCTCTGGTAATCATAATCCTGCATTGTTCCCGTTTGGGTGGGAACAGCCATCAGGACCGAGCCTGTAAGAGAGAAATGATGCAAAGAAACCGAGGCATGTGCCCCAATGGTAGGGGAAAACTGTTGGTTCCATGTGAGTTTGCTGACAAGGGTGCCATCAGTTTCCATCAGCAATTCATTGATGGTGCCGCTCTTGATGCCGAAGGATACACCGATATCAAAATCTGGTTGGGTGGCAAAAAGAGAGGGAAGCGCTCCAGTCAGAAGCGATATGCATAACGTAAGGTACAAACGTTTCATCAAAAAAGTATGGCATCATTCTGTGTGGAATGTTTTTACTTTCATGGAGTGTACGCGTAGTTTTCGAAAAGGATGGGGGAAGCGATGAAAAAGGTGATGGAAGTTTTGTTTGTCTGAAGGAAAAGGGGATGTTGTTGAAAGGGACAGGCAACAGAATTTTCTGTTGCCTGAAGGTATCTTTGGTTGATGTGCTTACGGAACGGTACGCTATTTTTCTGCCAAAACACAGTTACGGGATGGAAAAGGTTTTTGAGACAGAACGGTCTGATTTTACATAAAACCTTGGTAAATCCCATTGCATTTTCCATAAAACGCGACATACTGGGGGTATGATCGGAGTCAAGGAAATCGCGAGGTTGGCCGGGGTCTCCCCGGCGACGGTATCCAACGCGCTCAATGGAAAGAGCAACGTCGGAGAAGAGAAACGGAAGATGATTTTGGAGATCTGCCGGCAGCAGGGGTACGACCCAAACATCGCCGGACGGAGCCTGAAGACGGGTCGCAGCAAAACGATCCTGTTCACGTTCAGTGATTTCGACCGCTCCTTTTATCTTGAGGTGATCCATGGCATCCATGACTTCGCCGAGGCGCATGCCTACGACCTGTTGATCTGCACCGGCGGGATGTGTGCCAAGTACATGCACCCCAGCATGAGCAGCGGGTGCATCGCTCTGGACGGGAAGCTTCCCACGGAACTCCTCCGCAGCAAGGCGACCGCCGACTATCCGATCATCTCGCTGGACCGGATCGTGGACAGTCCCTACGTGAAGAGCATTCTGGTGAACAACTACGAGCCGATGTTCCATCTGGTCGACGGCCTTGCCCAGAAGGGATTCACCCGTTTCGCCTTCCTCGGGGGCGTGGAGGAATCGACGGACAACAAGGAACGGTACCAGGCGTTCTGCGACGCTCTGCGGAAGAACAACCTGCCGTTCAGCATGGACCGCTACATCGCCGGCGACTGGCATGAGGCCAGCGGCGTGCGCGCCGCCCACATCCTGTTGCTCACCCAGAATCGCCCGCAGGTGTTGGTGTGCGCCAACGACAACATGGCGTTGGGGGCCATCAAGACGTTCAACGCCAATGACGTGGTGGTGGGGCGCGACATCTCCGTCACCGGATTCGACAACAATTCCATCGCAGAGTACCACGGCATCACGACGATCGACATCCCTGATTACGAACGGGGGTATCTGGCCGCGCAGGCCTTGGTGGGGAACATTGAAGGTGCGATGAACCATGACACGTTCCGCATCAGCGCGAAAATCATCCAGCGCACCAGTGTCGCCGAACATCCGCTCTCGGAAGACAGTCCTGTTGCTGCGATGTCAGTTTTCAACGAAAAGTAAAATATATTTACTAATAAATCCTTTTATAAATCCATAGATTTATATGAAAAATGGATAAATTTTTCATAAATACGGTTAATATAAAAGTTTTTGTTGACAGTTCTGGAAAACCGGTGGTAAGAAAGAATTAAACGATTTACTAAAGGAGATACCATATGAAAAAAGTTATGACTACCCTTTTGGTCGTACTTTCCATGGCGTGCTTGGTCTTTGCCAATGGCACCAAGGAAACCGGTACGGCGAAACAGGAAAAAGTGATCATCTTCCAGTCCAAGGTGGAAATTACCGATCAGCTGTCCAAAGCCGCTCAGGACTTTACGGCGGAAACCGGCATTCCTGTTGAGATTTGGGAAACGACCGGTGATGATTACCGCGCCCAGCTGAAAATGAAGCTGGCCGGTGATGAAGTCCCGACGATCTTCTCGGTGAGCAAAGGCGCCGAGGCGAACATGTTCAAGTCGTACCTTGCCGACATCAGTTCCGGCTCGGTGCAGCAGTACATCGATGACGGCGTCGCCCTGAAGATGGACGGCAAGAGCGTCGGTGTTCCGTACAGCGTGGAAGGCTTCGGCCTGGTCACCGATGAATCGATGGTCACCGATGCGGATTTCGCCAGCCAGGACGCGTTCTTCGCGGCCATCAAACGGCTTGCCGGCAAAGGTGTCAATCCGTTTGGCCTGAGCCAGGAATCCTACTTCCTGATCGGACACATCCTCAACACTCCGTTCGCCATCATGGATGATCCTGACGGGTTCATCGCCACCTACGAGAAAGGTGGGGTGCGTCTTGCCGACCAGAAAGAGTTCCAGGCGTTCGCCCAGTTGATGGAGCAGATTCGCGCCAACAGCACCAACCCGCTGGAGATCAACTACGATCGTTCCTGCGGTGACTTCGCCACCGGAAAGACGGCGATGATCCATCAGGGCAACTGGTGCTACGGAATGTTCAAGGATTACAACCCGACCTTCACCATGAAGATGCGGCCGCTTCCGCTTCTTGGCAACCAGAAGATCGCGGTTTCCGTGCCGTACTACTGGGTGGTCAACTCCCAGGCGACCAGCGGACAGCAGGCCAATGCCATCAAGTTCCTTGACTGGCTGTACACCTCGGAGAAAGGTATGGACTACATCGTCAACAAGTTCGGATTCGTTCCTGCCGAGAGCAACATCCCGACCACGACGCTGGATCCGCTTTCCGCCGATGTCGCCAAGGCTGCCGGCAGCGGCAACACGTTGCCGTGGACGTTCAATGCCTGGCCGATGAACATCATCGATACCGATTTCGCGCCGATCGCGCAGGAGTTCTTCACCACGCCGTCGATGAGCGGAATTGATTTCGTCAACAAATTGGATGATGCCTATCAGGCTCGTCTGAAGAAGTAACACAGCGGTTGTACCGGCCCGCCGTAGGGTGACCCCGGCGGGCTTTTTTTTCAAGGAGGAGCCCATGGTAACCAGCAAAAAGGCGGGGAACGGATGGTTCTGTCTGTTCGTGCTTCCTGCCCTGATCATCTTCGCCATCGTCGTATTGGTGCCGTTTGTCATCGGCATCGGCTATTCGTTCGTCTCGTGGGACGGACTGGCGGTGAACAAGCCACAGTTTGCCGGTTTGAGCAACTACGCAAAGCTGTTCCATGACGCGCGCTTTGGACAGTCTGCATGGCATACCGTGCTGTTCACCATCATGGCGGTGCTGGCCATCAACATTCTGGGATTGCTGTTGGCGTTGATGGTCACCTCCACATTGAAGATCAATTCCATCGCGCGGACGATGTTCTTCATGCCCAACCTGATCGGCGGTCTGATTCTGGGATACATCTGGCGGTTCATCCTCTCTGACGCGTTCAAGGCCATCGGGGAGAAGACCGGAATGACCAGCGTATTCTTCAACTGGCTGCTTGATCCCAAGGCTGCGCTGTTCTCCCTGGTGGTGGTCATCACCTGGCAGATGGCCGGGTACGTGATGATCATCTACATCACCGGAATCCAGGCGGTCCCGGACGAGGTGATGGAGGCTGCCGTGATCGACGGTGCCACCGGTTGGAAGCGGTTCTTCACCATCGAACTGCCTTTGATCATGCCGTCGGTGACGATCTGCACGTTCTATTCGCTGTCCAACTGCTTCAAGATCTACGACATCAACCTGTCGTTGACCGGAGGCGGCCCTGGCATCTCGACGGAGATGTTCGCCATGAACATCTATAACGAAATCTTCTCATACAACAATTACGGCTATGGACAGGCAAAGGCGATCATCTTCTTCCTGCTGGTCGCCATCGTCAGCCTGTCCCAGGTGGCCATGACCAAACGGAAGGAGGTGCAGCTATGACGGCAAAACGAAGAGCCGGACGGATCATCGCCTCGGTGTTGATCCTCGCCCTGGGCCTCTGTTTCCTGTTCCCTCTGTACATCATGGTGGTCAACTCGCTGAAGAACCGCGCCCAATTGTATGCCGATCCTGTGGCGTTGCCCACCACGCCGATCTGGTCGAATTATTCCCAGGCGATGGAGAAGATGAGTTTTCTCCGCGCCTTCGGAAACTCGTTGTTCATCACCGCCATCTCGGTGGTGTTGATCCTCTTTTTCTCGTCGATGTGCGCCTGGATGATCACCCGTACCGGGGACAGGAAGAGCAAAAACATCTACTTTCTGTTCGTGGCCACGATGCTCATCCCGTTCCAGACGCTGATGATGCCGTTGGTCCAGATGATGAAGTGGTCCCGGCAGATACTGGGCATTCCCGTGCTGAACACCTACCAGGGGATCATCTTCCTGTACATCGGCTTCGGCATGTCGATGGCCGTCTTCCTGTTCAGTGGATTCGTCAAGAGCATTCCGCTCTCCCTTGAGGAGGCGGCGACCGTTGGACGGTTGCTCCGTCTGGGGCGTGTTCTGGCGGGTGGTGTTCCCCATGCTGACGCCGACGACGATGACGGTGATCATCCTGGACATTATTTGGATCTGGAACGACTACCTGCTTCCGTCATTGGTTTTGAATAACAAGGCATTGAGGACCATCCCGTTGTCGACCAGTTCGTTCTTCGGGGTGTTCACCATCCAATGGAACCAGGCGATGGCAGGCTTGACGCTGGCCATCATTCCGGTCGTCATCTTCTACTTCTGCGCACAGAAGTACATCATCAAAGGCGTTACCGCCGGGGCGGTCAAATGAAGTTGCAGATTCGGATGCCGTATGGCGACCTGGCCCCCTCCCGACTTGTTGTGGAGGAGACGTTGCTGCACAACGCGAACGGGTATCTGGGCGTCCGCGGCGCATTGGAGGAGGGGTATCCCGAAGGATATCCTTCCGTCCGTGGCTCGTATCTCAATGGGGTCTATGACATCGTTCCGATGCCGCAGGCCGAACCGTTGTACGGTCTGGTGGACAAGAAACAGACGATGGTCAACGTCGCCGAAGTACAGTCCATCAAGGTGTTCGTCAACGGGGAACTTGCCAGTCCGTTCACCGGAAGCCATCATACTGGGGAACGTATCCTGGATATGGAAAACGGGGTTACCCGGAGGATCTTGGAATGGGAAGGGGGGCAAGGGGGGAAGGCGCGCCTTCACGTCACTCGTATGGCTTCGTTCACCCGGCTTCCCATCTTCGCCCTCCGGTTCGTCGTGACGGCGGATACCGACGAGACCATCGTGGTGGAAAGCCGCCATGACGCCGATGTATGGAACTTCTTCGATCCCAACGATCCCCGGGTGGCATCCACCGCCGTACGGCACATTGTGGTGGATTCCGTCACCCAACAGGAGGCGGGTTCGTCCATCCTTACCCATACGTCGCAGAGCGGCATCCGCGTGGCGACGGTGGTCCGGGAAACTGCGTCCCTTCTTCCCTCCGGCGTGGAACGCCATGCCGACGCGTTTGGCGTGACGGGACGGTACACCTTCTCCCTGCGCAAGGGAGAACAGGTGGAATTCATCCGCATGGTCGGTTTCGCTGACAGCTTGAGGAATGCCGATCCCGTCAAAACGGCGGAGGAGGCCTGTCGTTCCGCCATGACCGCAGGGTTTGCCACATTGGAGGCGGAACAGAGTGGGTATTTGTCCGATTTCTGGCGTCATGTGGATGTGGGCATCGATGGTGACGACGAGCTCTCCCTGGATCTTGCGTTCAACCTGTACGAACTGCTCCAGTCGGCAGGACGGGACCGCTTTGGCCATTTGGCTGCAAAAGGGCTGTCCGGAGAAGGGTATGAGGGCCATTCGTTCTGGGATACGGAGATCTATGTCCAGCCGTTCTTCACGCTGACCATGCCCCAACTGTCCCGGAATCTGCTTTCCTACCGGTACGCCATTTTGCCCAAGGCCAAGGAGAACGCCCGCCTGTTGGGGCACGCCAAAGGGGCGTTGTACCCGTGGCGGACGATCAACGGGGTGGAATGTTCCGGCTTCTTCCTGTCCGGTACGGCGCAGTACCACATTGACGGGGCGGTCGCCTATGCCGTGGTGCAGTACTACCAGGTCACCGGTGATGAGGATTTCATGGAGTCGATGGGTCTTGAGATGCTCCTTGAGATCGCCCGGCTGTGGCTGGATCTGGGGGTGTATGTCGACGGGTTGTTCCGTCTGAACTGCGTCACCGGACCGGATGAGTACACCTGCCTGGTGGACAACAACTACTACACCAACGCCTCGGCGAAGTATGACTTGGCCTGGGCGGTCCGGTACTACCGGGAACTGGACGCCAAAGGTAAGGCGAAGAACGCCAAGACCCATACGGGCATTACGGAGGCGGAACTTGCGGCGTTCCAGGCCGCGTCGGACGCCATGTACCTGCCGTATGACGAGAAGCGGGGCATCACCCCGCAGGATGACAGTTTCCTGCAGAAGAAAGTGTGGGATCTCTCCTCCACGCCGAGGGAGAAGTTCCCGCTTCTTCTGCATTATCATCCCCTTACGCTGTACCGCTACCAGGTGTGCAAGCAGGCCGATGCCGTGCTGGCCCACTTCCTGTACGAGCCGTTGGTGGATGAGACGACCCGCCTGAAGTCGTTCCGCTACTATGAGAAGATCACGACGCACGATTCGTCGCTGTCCAAGTGCATCTTTTCCATCGTAGCGGCGAAACTCGGGTTGGTGGAGGAGGCGTACACCTACCTTGGCGACAGCATCAAGATCGACCTTAACGACCTGAACCACAACACCAAGGACGGGATCCACACGGCCAACATGGGTGGCAGTTACCTCGCCTTGGTGTTCGGCTTCGGAGGCCTGAGGATCCACGAAGATGGCCTGAGCCTGAATCCGTGTCTTCCCTCTTCCTGGAAGGGGTACCATTTCACCATCCAGTACCGGAAAACCGTCTTGCATGTGGCGGTGTCCAAGGAGCAGGTCGCGTTGACGGCTGAGGGGGAAAGTGCCTCTTGCCGTGAGGGTGTATGGAAAGAACGTGGAGGTTTCCGATACCCTCCAGAGGATTACGCGATGATTCTTGCCTGTATCTTTGATCTTGATGGCGTGATCTGCCACACTGACGAATTCCACTACCGCGCGTGGAAGGAGTTGTGTGACCAATATGGATGGAAGTTCGACCGTGCGCTGAACAACCAGCTCAGGGGGGTGAGCAGGCGGGAAAGCCTTGGCATCATCCTCCGCGCCAATGGCGTGAAGTTGGAAGAGGCGGAATGCCAGGCGCTGATGGATGTCAAGAACCGCACCTACCGGACGCTGTTGATGACGATGACGCCTTCCGATTTGGAAGCGGATGTTGTGCCGACGTTGGAGCAGCTGCACCAGAAGGGGGTGCTCGTCGGACTGGGCTCGTCCAGCAAGAACGCTCCGTTGATCCTCCAGCGGCTGGGCATCACCTCGTATTTCGATGGCATCGTCGATGGCTCGATGATCACCCACAGCAAGCCAAATCCCGAGGTGTTCCTCCGTTGCGCGTCACTCCTTCGCGTCTCCCCCCACCATTCCGTGGTAGTGGAGGATGCCGTGGCGGGCATCCAGGCGGCAGAGGCGGGCGGGTTCATCCCCGTCGCCTACCGCCTGCATGACAGCCAGGTGGCCCAGTCCGTCCGGCATGCCGAAACGTTTACCGAACTGTCGAAGCTCCTGTTGGGGTGATCACCCTTCGATGGCTTTCTTGCACGCCTCCAGCGAATTGCGCACCATGCCGGCGATGGCCTGTTCCGTGTGGAATGCCATGTGCGGCGTGATGATGACGTTGGGGAACGAGCGGAGGATGGCCAGTTCACGGTCGGGGAGCACCTTGCCTTTGCAATCGTTGTAATAGATCGCTTTTTCCCGCTGGACCACATCCAGCGCCGCCGCGCCCACTTTCCCGTGCTCGATGGCGTCGATCAACGCCGCCTGGTCGATCAACGAGCCGCGGGCCGTGTTGATCAGCACCACACCGTCTTTCATCATGGCGAATTCCTTGGCTCCGATCAGATGGCTGTCATCGCTGGTCGCCGGAACGTGGAGCGTGATGATGTCACTCTTTTGCAGCAACTCGTCAAGGGAGACGTACGGCACCGTTTTGGCGACCTCGGGGTTCTGGTAGATGTCGTTTGCCAGAATGGAACAGCCGAATCCCTGCAGGATGGAGATCACCATCCTTCCCATCCGGCCGGTACCGATGACGCCCACCGTCTTGGTATGCAACTCGGTGCCGGTGGTACCCGGCAGGGAGTAGTCCTGGGCGGCCGACCTGCTGGTGATCACCTTCATGTGCCTCAGGCACATCAGCATCAGCATGACGGCGTATTCAGGAGACAGGAGTAGGGGGAGTATCCTACGTTCCCCACTCCGATCCCAAGCTTTTTGGCCGCTTCCAGATCGATGTGCTCGAATCCCACCGTGCGGGTGGAGATGTACCGCACGCCCAATTCCTTCAGCTTGGCGATCAGATCCGCCCCCATGGGAGTGGTGATGATGCTGATGGCGTCGGCGCCTTTCGCTTTGCCCACCGTGTCCAACGTGGGGTTCTCACTGGTGATCTCAAGGGAGATGCCCAGTTCCTTTGCGGTTGCTTCAAACAAGGCACGTTCTTCAGAGCGTACCGAAAATGCGAGAACTTTCATATTCTATGCCTCCTCGGATCATGGCATGTCTTTTCCCTATGATAGCGAGGGATGGAATTTGTGGCTACCGGAACAAGAACAACGCCCCCTCGAAAACAGGGGGCGAAATTCTTTTTCGTGAGGATATTACCGTCGTGTGCCTTCGGCGCCTTTCGCTGTTTGGTTGTACATCCGCTGAATTTGGTCGTCGGTGAGGGAGATGCCATACATCTGTTCGTAGTATCGTTTCACTTCCGCCACCAGATCATAATCCTGGAACAGTTCCGGATACACCTTCTGTGCCATCCAAAGGAGAGTGACAGGGGTGTCTGCGCTGGGGGTGTAGCTCCGATAGGTTCCTAATGGCATTTTGAAGACATTCCCATCCTTCACCGCTTTGACCGTCGACCAGTCATAGCTGCCGATGGTATTGTGGTACAGATCATCCGGCACCGTCGGAGTGAAATTGGTGATCAGGATCACATCAGGATTCCAAGTGTACACTTGCTCCATGTTGATCACCGCGTTTGAGTTTTCCGCCGCCACTTCCTCGGCGACGTTTTTTGCCCCGATCTCATCACACCAAGCTTGTCCAAAGAACAGTTTTCCACTGGTCACGATACTGGTGTCACTGTAGGAGAACAGGAATAATACCCGTTTGCGCTGTGCATCGGGGATATCCTTCACCCGAGACTGGATCATGTCATACATCTGTTTGCTGTATGCGCTGACCTTGTCCGATTTCGCATATTCCGGGAACACCTGCCCAAGGAGATCGATCCATGCGTCGTAGGTCTTCAGGTTGTCGTACTGCCAGTTGTTGACAGCTGAACGCGACAGGCCGGAGTCCGGCATCCTTCACCATCTGTTTCTGCTTTGCGTTTTTTGCCATCACAAAGACGACGTCCGGTTTCAGCTTGAGCAGTTCCTCCATGTTCACGTCACTTCCATCGGTGAAGGATGTGGAGATTTTCAGATACTCAGGGAAGATTTCCCCAAGCAGCCCCGCCTTTGCCGCGCCGAGTGCTGCGGGAGGGATGCCGACGAGCTTTTCCGGGCTTCCGAGAAATACGGTGGCAATGGACGGTAGCGGCCATGGTTGGATGATGGCCACACGATTGACCACTTGGGGGATGGTCACCGTCTCCCCATCGTGATCAACGACGGTCCGTGTCGCAGTTGTGGAAGTACTTTCCGACTGCCCCTGGGCCATAAGGGGAGGGCGAGCACGCAGGCGATCGCCAGCGTCACCAACAATACGCGTGAATGGGATGTTCTCATTCTTGACTCCTTGTATGTGAAATCCACTCCAACGGGATTGGATATCATCTGCATGCGGGAAACGATGAAAAGCTAAAGCAGGCTCAACGGTACGACGTTCTGGTAGTGTTTCTCCTGGTAGACAAAATCATTGATATGCACCTGCACCATGAAGGTTTTCCTGAGGTTCAGCTCGTTGACCACTTCGCAGACTTTCCCATAGAGATTGGTTCCGTCCTTGTTCAGGAGTAACGCATGGTCCGCGATGCGGAGGGCGTGTTCCGGATAATGGGTGTTGACGATGATGGACAGATGTTTTGACTCAGCCAAATCCCTGATGGTGTTCAGGATGACCAGCTGGTTGCGGAAATCAAGATTGGATTCCGGTTCGTCGAACACCAGCATGCGGGGTTGGACAGCAAGGGCCCGGGCGATCAAGACCATCTGCAACTCCCCACCGCTCATTTCGTCACACCGCTTGTCCTTCAGTGACAGAATATCCGCCTCTTCCATCGCACGGAGCGCGATCGACCGGTCTTCTTCCTTCGGCTGGGCAAATACTCCCAGATGGGACGACCTGCCCAGCATCACCATATCAAGCGCGGACAGAGGAAATGCGTTGCCGCGTGCCTGGGGGACGTAGGCGATGTGTTGCCACAACTGACGATCCGGATACGAGGACAGTGGCCGGTCATCCAGATAGGTGGCTCCTTCCCTCCAGGGAAGAAATCCCATGGTACATTTCAGGAGTGTGGTTTTCCCTACGCCGTTGGGGCCAAGGATGCACAGGACTTCCCCTTCCTGGAGGGAAAACGACACATGCTTGAGGATATCTTTTGTATGATACCCGAATGAACCGTTCCGAACGGAGAAAATCATGTTGCCGTACCTCCTGTCCGCTTCAAGAGCGCAATGAAGAATGGAGCGCCGATGACGGCCGTCAGAATGGAGATGGGGATTTCCGCGGCGGAGACGCTCCGGGCGAACGTGTCGATCACCAAGCAAGAAGATCGCGCCCAGACTCACTGAGACGGGGATCACACTCCGGTTGTCATTGCCCACCAGCATGCGTGCTGCATGAGGAACAAGCAGTCCGATCCAACCCACCGATCCGCACATGGAGACGGAGGAAGCGGTGATCATCGAGCTGGTAACGATGATCGTCAATCTGAGCAACGGGATGTTCATCCCCATGGATTTGGCTTCCTCTTCACTGAGGGAAAGAATGTTCAGCCGCCATCGAAGAGCGACGATGAGGGTGATACCGATAAGGATGAAGGGCAGTCCAAGTGCAAGTGAAGAATAGTTGGCTCCAGCGATGGAACCCATCAGCCAGTAGGTGATGGCAGGCAGTTCGTCCTGTGGGTCTGCAACGTATTTCACCAAGGAAACGAATGCCTGGAACAATGCTGAGATCACCATACCTGCCAGGACGATCATCACCACCGATCCTTTGCCGTTCCGTTTCCCGATATTGGTTACCAAGGCGCAGGAAAGCAGGCCGAAGGCGAGCGCGGACAACTGTACAACCACCAGGTTCCCATGCCAGAGCATCGCAAGAGCGGCCCCAAACGCCGCCCCGCTGGCGACCCCCAACGTGTCCGGGGTTGCCAGAGGATTGGTGAACAGTCCTTGGAATGCCGCGCCTGCGACACTCAATCCTGCTCCGACGGACAGTGCGAGAAGAATTCTTGGAAGGCGGATTTTGAAAATCACCGAGCGTTCCACTTCACCGGTGGTCGTGCTCGTCGGACCGGAGAAAAGCACATGGAATGTCTCGGAAAGGGAGAGCGAATAACGGCCGATCGCCAGGCAGACGAATGCGGTGATGAACGGCGCGATCACCAACAACATCGTCATGATGCGGCGGGCACGAGGCGTGTGGATGATCATGAGACCGCCTCGCGCAGCAACGCTTCCCCGTCATCTCCCAAAAAATGCCGGATTTGGGCTTCATGAAACTTGCTGCTCAACGCGATGGTGGGTACCGAATGGAATCGGATCGTTTTCCCTTGATCCAGTTGGGCGAGCAACGGATCGCCGAAGACATCAGTAAACTCCTCATGGGCGAAGATCGTCCTGAGGTCTTTTTCCGTGACGAACGGGAAATCCCCAGGTTGCAGGAGTTCCTTCCGGTGGTTGAACAGCACGGCGACGGTACAGGGGATACCCCATCGGTGCAGGATTTCATCACGGAGAGAACAGGAGAGGACCTGCTCTCCGACGATCAGGATGCGCCGTGGACTGGTTGTGACGTTGGGTGAAGATTCCGAAGTTGATCGTTTTCCCGCAAGACAGGTTCGCACCTTCTGGAGCATGCGAGATCCGTCCCCAAGCGGGATTCCGACGACATACGGGATATGATATGCATTCTCCATGAACTCGGCGATTTGGATGCCTGCTTCGCTGACCGCAACGTTCAATGCGGTGGTCGGGGCTTGTTTGATGTCGTCAAGCGTGCATGACATGGAAAGGCAGCAGGTGACCTGAATGCCGTTTTGCGCTAAAGAACGGAACGGCATGCCGTGTCGTTCCCGTTTTTGCCCCAATCCAGCGGCGTGGCTCCGACGATGTTGATGGTATGTGGGATCTGCTGGTAGTGGTTTGTCCTTGGGGCGAACCGCTTGAGCAGTTCCTTGGTAGCCATGACGACTCCCTTGTCATAGAAATCCAGCCCTGTCGTGTCGAATCCGAACGATGGGATTCCTGTCTTTGCTTCGATTTCCCTGGCGATTCCCTGATAGTCCGTACCGACAAGCATGGGGACGGGGAGAGCCGATGATGGCGATGAAAGCGGGATGGAAGCTCTCCGCTGCGGCGACGACGCGGGAAACAAGTTTGTCATCCCGTCCCAATACGGCATCGATGTGTCCTCAGCCCGGAACAGTAGACCAACGAACGGGTATCGATCCATCGGGGTTCGTCATATCCCAGATAGTTGCCGGTGCAACCGGACGCGTCGTGGAGTACCACCATGCCTCCCAATTCATACAACACCGACGCGACCCCTGAATAATCAGGAGAGCAGGGTGGCAGCAAAATGCTGAGTGTACTCATATAACGAGTTTCGCCTCCCGGATCTTGTCCTTGATGTCAGCCGTTTCCATGGCCGCTTTTGAGATGATTTCCATCAGTCTGACGATGCCGTAGAATCCAAACAGATCATTGTCCTCCTGGAGATCCACGATATGGTCCGTACCGGTGGCGTACGCACTGTCTACGCCAAGACTGATCGAATTGTGGAACTGGGGATACGCGTTTTTGGGCGCGTCATGATGCATGGGATCGATGATCTCAACCGAGGGCGCGTGCTCCTGGAGCCAGGAGAACGCTTCCTTCTCGAACGGGGGAACGCCATCCACCGACACCAAACCGATGGAGAAGCCATGCTTCAGCAACGTCCGGGTCAGACTCAATGGCCGGTTCGTCGCTTGGAAGTCAACAGAAACCGGGAATTCCGCTGCAGCCTCTCGCCGTTCTTCTCAGCGCAGCTTCCGCCTTTCTTTGTTCCGTGTGCCAATCATACGAAGAAGAACGGCCCGTCTGGGACGCGAGGCGTTCCGTCAAGAGCTGGTAGAATGAGGCGATCTGCAGGGGATCGTAGGTGGGGAAGCAAGGAAGATACGGGATGCCAAGGCGTTTTTCCATCTGTTTCGCGGCGGGAACGCACCGGGGGGAACAGACAAGATTCAGACTGGCTGAACCCATCTCCATGAAATCCTCAAAGGTCTTGCACATGGGCAGTTGCGTTATCCTTACTCCAAAAGATGCCGCAATGGCGTACAGTTCTGAATCCAGGGCAAGGGCAAGGTTGTTCCCCAGCAAGTTGATCTGAGAGGGATCATGCGTTTTTTTTGGCAGAAGGCTGTAGATGTTGGTGAACAGGGTGACACCCGGAGGATTTGGCGTATCCAGCTGGATGGGATTCATATGACAATACCGGAACAACAGGTCGGGATGCAGGGATGAAAGGTGGGAAAGCAACGCCTCATGATCGGTGCAAAGCAGGTCGTCGATACATCCCCCGAACAAAAACAGGATTTTGGGTTTCGGATTCAGGAAGGCAAGGAGTTCATCCACGGCGGGAGGAATGGCGTGTTCGTAGGATCCTGAGACGATATCCTCTTCGGAAAGATACAAATAGGAAACCTTGTCTTTGCACCCGCTCATCAAGGCGCCCAGGGCTCCATGACGGCCACAGGCAGGAGGAACGACGAACAACATGTAGGCTTCGGGAACCAATGAGGCCATTCGTACGATGCCCCAACCTCCATGAGCGGGGGATTCATACCGAAGTGTTCTGGGAAAACAAGCGCAACCGCAATCCATTATGCGTCTCCTTCGGCCATATCCTCTGCATGAGCGAGGATCTCTTTGGCCAATGTCCGGTACACATCCGCCATCGGGGAGTCAGGGAAAGCCTCAATGACGGTTTTTCCCTGCCCCTCCGCTTGCTGGACGATGCCATCACGAGGAACCGTCGCGAATGATCGCACCCCCCATCTCACGCATCGCGTTGTCCGACGATGCTCTGCTCGTTGGCGACGTTCCTCGCGATTGAGGATGACGCCCGAGAATTTGGCATAGCCCCTGGGGCCGAAGTTCCGAATGGCGTGGACAATGTTGTCCGCTGCGTACAACGCCATCATTTCCCCACTGGTGACAATGAAGACATCATGGGCATATCCACTGCGGATAGGCATGGCGAATCCCCCACAGACGACATCACCAAGAACGTCATAGATGATGACGTCAGGATGGTAGGTTTCTTTTGCGTGCAGTTCGTCCAGTTTTTGGAATGCGGTGATGATTCCTCTTCCCGCGCATCCGATACCCGGGGTGGGGCCTCCCGCCTCGACGCACCAGACGCCGTTGAACCCTTGGAATACGATGTCGGAAAGTTCCAGATCGGCGTTTTCATTCTCTCTGAGTTGGTCAAGGACGGTGGGTATCCTTTGCCCTTCCATCAGATTCTTGACGGAATCACTTTTCGGATCACAACCGATTTGGATCACATGATACCCCATCACACTGAGTGCCGCGGAAAGGTTGCATGCGGTGGTGGATTTTCCGATGCCGCCTTTTCCGTAGATGGCGATTTTGTACATTCGTTCTCCTTGGTTAGGTAAACCTAACTTTTTGCATACCATAAAATTATTAGCTGTTTTTCGGTTCAATTTTTTATCACAATTGGGAAAGGGGAGTCAAGGGAAATGAGGAAAATAACCTGTTTGTCTTCTGGGAAGAAATTCCACAGATGTGAAAAATCGTTCACGGAAAGGAGAGTTGCTCCAAACGCAATAGAGAGGCATGGCATTTTCCTGATGGTTCTTTTAGGATGGATGAGAGGTGTGAGATGGAACGTTGTGCATGGGCCGAGGGTGATCCGTTGCTTCAGGCCTATCATGATACGGAGTGGGGCGTGCCCCTGTTTGATGACGTGAGGCAGTTCGAATTCCTCAGCTTGGAAGTGATGCAGTGCGGGTTGAGCTGGATGACCATCCTGAGAAAGCGGGATGTAATCAGATCGGTGTTTGCCGGCTTTGATTCCACCGAGGTCGCTCGGTTCGGACAAGCTGACGTGGATCGGGCGATGGAAACCCAGGGGATGATCCACTCCCCGAAGAAAATCCGGGCGGTGATCACCAACGCCCAGGCGTTTCTCCGCATCCAGGAGGAAGCCGGTTCCTTCTCTTCATATCTCTGGGCATTCACCGATGGCAAACAGATGGAATATCCGGGACACGCCGATGGCTCGGTCGTCATTGCGGAAAACCCGTTGTCACGGATGATCAGCGGGGATCTGAAGAAGCGCGGCTTTGCGTTCCTTGGGCCGGTGACGGTCTATTCGCACCTGCAGGCGGCCGGAATCATCAACGACCACGAGAGCTCCTGCTTCCGGTATCAAGCGTGCAAAGCCGCTTCCCCAAACAATCTTATTTCCACGCAGCGGTGAACCGCTTCCGGACATGCGCCCCGCGTTCGGCCTCGTCGATCATGGCGATGGCGTAATCGGCGTAGCTGATCTCGCTGATCCCTTTGCCGTCCATCACCGGCTGGTCATCGCCCAGCTGGTAGGAACCGGTGCGCGGACCGTCGGCGATGAAGTTCAACGCCGGGCTGAAATAGGTCCAGTTGACATCGTTGCGGATCCGGAGCGCGTCAAACGCCTTGGCCATGCTGGAGACCAGCGGCAACGCCTCTTTGGGAAAATCGGGGCTGTCCATCACCCGCTTGGTGTGGCCGTTGTCCCCATACAGGCTTCCCGCCCCGCCGACCACCAGGAGACGGACCTTCGTCCCCGCCAGGATGTCGGCAAGGTGCTTCAATGAAGTCTGGTGAAGCGGAATGGTCTCCGGCTTCCACGCTCCGAACGCGTCGATCACCACGTCAAACGCTTTGAGATCATCGGTGGTGAGATCGAACAGATCCTTTTCGATGGCATGGATGGCCGTATTGGTGATATGGGAACGGTCACGGACGACGGCGGTGACGTGGTGGCCCCGGGAAAGCGCTTCCTTGGCCATCAGGCTTCCCGCGCGTCCTGTGGCTCCGATAATTGCGATACGCATGCTTTTCTCCTCTGGCTTGCATGACGGCAAGTCCTATGGTAAACCTACTTCATGCCTCCCTTAACGTAAAGTACGTACTTTCAGGTAGCTTAGGAACCAAAAGGATACTATTGAACATGCAAACCGTAAAACCCCTGCCGGATTGTCCGGTGGAAGTGACGCTCTCGTTGATCAGTGACCGATGGCAAGTCTTGATCATCCGTGACCTGATGACCGGTACGAAACGGTTCGGAGAACTGAAACGTTCCATCGGAACCGTTTCCCAGAAAGTGTTGACCGCCAATCTCCGCGCCATGGAAGCGCGAGGATTGGTCTGTCGGAAAGTGTACGCCCAGGTTCCTCCCCGGGTGGATTATTCCCTGACGGAGATCGGACGGAGCCTCAAACCGGTTCTGGATGTCCTGGTCTCCTGGGGGACTGCCTACAAGGCGAAGATGGTGCAGGAACCGAAACAGGACTGAGGTCAGCAGATCCGGGGAAGCAGTTCGCCGCCTGGCTGTGGAAGCAATGTTTCCGACCCGATGGCCGTCCGCATCACCACGGAGCCCGGCATATCATCGACCACCTCACCGATCACCGTGGCATGGGTGGCGTACGGGACTGTCATGCAGCGCATCAAGTACCTTACTCACATCCGATTTCGGAATGAATACGACGAGTGTCCCCTCACATGCCAAGTACAACGGCTCCAATCCCAGCATGCCGCACACTCCGGAGACCGGGCCGCTTACCGGGATGCTCTGGGCATCCAGATGAATTCCCACGTGGCTTTGCCCGGCAATCTCATACAGCACCGTGCCGACTCCACCACGAGTGGCGTCCCGTATCACATGGATGTTCTTTGACGCGTCCAGCATGCGCGATACGGTGCCCCACAGCGGGGCGCAGTCGCTGCTGATGTCCGCGTCGATGCCGAATTCGCCACGGGCCAGGAGAATCGCCGCACCGTGCCTCCCGATATCTCCGGTGACGATCACCGAGTCCCCCGGACGGGCAAGCGTGCCGGAGGTGTGGATCCCAGGCAACACCTCACCGATTCCGGTGGTGGTGATGAAGATATGATCCACCTGCCCTTTGCCGGCAACCTTGGTATCGCCCGCAACAATCCGGACACCTGCTTCCTTTGCTGTCTTCTCCATGCTGGAAGCGATCATCTCCAGCTTGTCGATGGGGAATCCCTCCTCGATGACAAACGAACAGGAAAGGTATTTGGGCTTGGCCCCCATGCAGGAGAGGTCGTTCACCGTCCCGCAGATGCTGAGCTTCCCGATGTTCCCGCCGGGAAACTCATACGGAGAGACGATGAACCCATCGGTGGTGAAAGCGATCTTCCCATCCGGCCGGGGGAGCACCGCGGCGTCATCCCCGGTGAAATCCGGGTTGGCGAAATGGGCTTTGAACACCTGGTCGATCAACTCAGCCGTCTGTTTACCGCCGGCGCCATGGGCCAGCGTGATTGTCTTATCCATTGATTTTTCCTCCATATTGGTAGTATGCCGAACATGCGCCTTCACTGGACACCATGCAGGCCCCAATGGGATGCAGGGGCGTGCATATCTTTCCGAACAACGGACATTCGGAGGGCGTGCACTTGCCTTGCAGCACATCCCCGCACCGGCAGGCAGGGTTGCTCCTGCCGGTGATGTGGGGCAGATGAAACCGAACCCTGGCGTCAAACGCCTGGTATTTCGGCCTGAGTTTCAGCCCGGATCCTTTGATCATCCCCAAACCACGCCATTCGGCGTCACAGCTTTCCATCACTTCGGCCATCAATTTCTGCGCCGGGACGTTGCCTTCCGGCCTGACCACCCGGGAATAGCAGTTCTGGAAGAACGGCACCCCTTTCTCTGACAACCGGATGATGACGGCCAGCGCGGCAAGCAGTTCGCTTGCCGTAAACCCGGTCACCACGCCGGAAACTCCTTGTTTCACCAGTTCTTCACACACCGCCGTACCGGTGATGGCGTTGACGTGTCCGGGATACAGGAACGCGTCGGCGCTGCCTTTCAGCGCCTGATAGGCGTTTGGCATCGTCTTGTTCGCCCCGAGGATGGTGAAGTTCTTCACCCCTTCGGCCTCGGCGCGCTTGACGGCAAGGCATGCCGACGGGACGGTGGTCTCAAAGCCCACGGCAAGGAACACCACCTGCTCGTCCGGGTGCTCCTTTGCATAGGTGACGGCATCCATCGGCGCGTAGACCGTTTTGATCACCGCGCCCTGTGCGCGGGAGCCGGCCATGCTCATCTCCGACCCCGGCACTTTGATCAAATCACCGAACGTGCAGATCGTCGCGTGGTGGTCCAGCGCCAGCATCAGCGCCTCGTCGATGTATCCCACCGGCGTGACGCACACCGGGCACCCCGGTCCGGAGATCAACGTGATGGATGAGGGAAGCAGGTTCCGGATTCCCAGGCGGAAGATCTCATGGGTGTGCGTGCCGCACACCTCCATGATCCTCAGCGGCTTTCCCTGGTAGGAGGTGAACACCTCCTTCGCCTCGATGTCCTGCTGGTTCATGAGAGCTTTCCCATGATGGTGTTCGTCTCATGGTCATCCGTGTCGGTGATCTTCGCGATTGCGGTGCCGGCATGCACCATCACGTAATCCCCCGGTTCCAGATCCTCAATCAGATCCACCGAAACTTCTCGTTTGGCGCCAGACATGTCGATGACCGCCGTCCCCTTGTCAATGCTGACCACTTTTCCTGAAATTCCTACGCACATATCGTTACCTCCTGATATCCTTTTTATTCCTGCAGCTGTGGGTCCAACTGGTACATGGCAGCGACCGCCTGTCCCAGCGCGATGCCTCCGTCATTGGGCGGAACGAGCGAATGGAGCAATACGGTGAATCCATGCTCCCTGAGTCCTGTGGCGCACAAACGGGTGAACAGCTGGTTCTGGAACACGCCACCGCTCAATGCACAGAGGGAAAGCCCTGTCTGTTTTCGTGCTTCCTCACATCCGGCGACCACCAGGTCGGAGAGCGCCACATGGAACTGGTACGCCAGCTCCTTTCGATCCATTCCGTCCAGAACCGCTTCGGTAAGCTTTCCTACCAAACCATCCGTGTCCAACTGGAACGGAGCGTCATCCTTCCGTCGGATGGGACCGGAGAAGGGGGAGCGCTTGTGTTGGTCGGCGTGGTGTTCCTCCCCGTTCTGGGCGGCGAACTGCAGCGTCATGGCCGCTTCCCCTTCAAAGGTGGAGCTTCTGCAAAGGCCCAAAATGGCGCTCACTCCGTCAAACAGACGTCCTGCGCTGGTGGAGAGGACACAGTTGATCCTCTTTTCCGCCATGGTCATCTGCACCCGTGCCATCTGTTCGTCACACAGTCCCAGCCGTTGGATGATCGCTAGGGCGTCCTTGCCGTAGTGGGCGTACAGCAGGGAGATGGCGATGCGCCAGCCCTCCCGGGCCGAAGCGTCCCCTCCGATTTGCAGAAACGGTTGGATCATGCCGAGCCGCTGGAATCCCCGATACGAGGAGCGCAGGAACTCCCCGCCCCAGATCGTCCCGTCCGTCCCATATCCCGTCCCGTCAAACGCCACGCCGATCACATCCCCCTGGGTGTCATGCTCGGCCATGCAGGAGAGAATATGGGCCCAGTGGTGCTGTACTTTCAGCACGGGGAGCCCCAGTCCTTCCGCCACCGTCACCGTATGATAGGCGGGGTGCAGGTCGCAGGCCACCAGTTGGGGCTTTGCTTCCAGAAGGCCTTCCAATCGCCCCACCGTCTCCTTCAACGCCGCTACGGTACGGATGTCCCCCATGTCCCCCACGTATGGGGAGAGGTACATCAGATGCCCTTTGCCGATGCAGAACGTATTCTTCAGTTCTCCCCCGATACCGATTACCTGTCCGTGGAGCGGGGAGGAGAGCATCAACGGCAGGGGGGCGTACCCCCGGGAGCGGCGGATCATGTACGGTTTTCCCTCAAAGAAATCCATCACCGAGTCATCGGCGCGGATCAGAATCTTCCGGTTGTGGGACAGCACCAGATCGCAGTAGCCGGCGATCTCCTTGGTGACATCCTCGTCACTGCGGCAGATCGGAGCCCCGGAGACGTTGCCACTGGTCATCACCAGAGCGTCCGTCATGGACAGGTCGTCGTCATAGGTGAACAGGAGCATCTGAAGCGGCGCGTAGGGAAGCATCACCCCGACGGTCGGGTTGCCTGGCGCGATGGACGGACAGAGTCTTCCTTCCGCTCGTTTCCGTAGAAGGAGGATCGGCTTCTGGTGCCCGTCCAGGATCTCCTGTTCTCCGGGAAGCACCACACATTCCCGGTGTACGGTGGGCAGATCCTTGTAGCATCACGGCGAACGGTTTCATCGGACGATGTTTCAGCACGCGGAGCCTCTTGACCGCTTCCTCGTTGGTGGCGTCGCAGCACAGGTGGAAGCCCCCGATCCCTTTGACGGCGACGATTTCCCCCTGCATGATGGCCCTCCGTGCCGCGGTGATGGCCTCCTTCCCCCGTTCCTTCCGTCCCAACAGGTACACCTCCGGACCGCAGTCGTTGCAGCAGACCGGTTGGGCGTCGTACCGTCGTGTTTCCGGATGGGTGTACTCCGCTTCACAGGACGGGCACATGGGGAACTCTTTCATGGTGGTCCGCTCCCGGTCGTACGGCATCGATTCCAGAATGGTCAGCCGGGGACCGCACGCCGTACAGTTGATGAACGGGTGGAGATACCGGCGGTTGGTTTTGTCGAACAACTCCTGTTTGCAGGCATCACAGGTGGCGATGTCCGGGGAGACGTAGATGTCCCCTTCGTCCCGTTCACTGGTGATGATGGAGAAGTCCCGCTCCGGCGTTTCTTCCGTCGGCGTCACTTCGATGTTCAGGATGGCCGACCGCGGCGGGGCTTCCTGTTTGAGGGCCTTCAGGAAGATCTGAAGCACCGCCTGTTTTCCTTGGGCGTGCACTTCGACGTACGAGCCTTTGTTGGCCACGCTTCCCATGATGCCGAACCGGTCGGCGATCCTCTTGACGAACGGCCGGAAGCCGACGCCCTGGACGATGCCGTAGACGCGCACCCGCACCGAATTCGTCCCGCTCATACCAGCCTCCCGGATACGGCGAAATGGGGAAGATCGACAAGGATTCCGTCGAACGACGGGATGGCCCGCCACAGCGCACGGTCACAAACAATGGCCTGATACTGTTCTTTCTGCACGATTTGTGCAAACTCATCCTCGTTGTGGAGCATGAAATCACCATCTTGCTTCAGCTCGTCGTCCAGAAGGAACCAGCTTGCCACCGTCACGTCGGCATCCCCGTTTTTCCGGATGGTGTTCCGGATTTCGTTGGCAAGCACCTGTTGGTGGATCACCAGGACACGGAGGCCGACAAGAGAGGCAAGTTGTTGGTCCAGCGTGTCGGAGCAAAGCGGGAACCCGACGTCGTACGGAGTCCCGAATGTCTCCCTGAGGTATCGGGCCGCGGGAAGACCGGAGGGGGAGACGACCAGGTTCCGCTGGATGGCGGATGCCTGTTTCACCGCATCCAATCCATCATCCATCCCATAGCAGACGACGGTTGGTATGCCTTCCTTCCGAAAGTGCCGCTTCCATGTTTCCCCGATGGTCAGACAGGAACAATCCAGCGGGCTGGCTCCCAGGATTCCCACTGACTCTGGCTTTTGGGGGAATGCCTTGGTGGCGAAGGTTTGGAACAGGGCGAGGTTGGCCTTCTCTTCTCCGACGTCGTACCACTGGGTTCCGGTGGTCTCGATGGTCAGGGCCGGCCTGTGGATCTTTGTTTCGAGGAGTTTTCTCAGGGCACGAAAATCGGTGCCGATGACCGCCGGCACCGGCGTGCCGACCAGAACGGAGAACGGGGCGTCGATGACCTTCATGGCATCCTGCACCTTGCCCACCAGCTGGTCGTCCCGTCCCAGGATGGCGTCCATGTCACGCAGTCCGGCGCTGAAGATGGCGCTCTTTCGGGTGAACCACCGCGGTTCATCAAAGCCGCAGACATTGCCGGTACAGCCACCGGCATCACAGATGACGATCAAGCCACCCATGCCGAACAGGGCGGAGACCGCACCGGACATGTCCGGCGCGAACGGAGGCAGCGATGAGACGTGTCGTTTCATGCCATGCTCCTTTCCAGCGCGTCGAACAATGCCTTCACGCCGGTATACCCGAACGGCTGGGGTTCTTCGTTCCACGGAACGGCGGGAACGCCCGGATGGGAGTATGCCGCGTCCTTGCCGATGACGACGTCCACCGGGGTGCGGGATGGATCGTAGTACAACATGGAAGGGGACAGGTTGGAGTAAATGTTTGTTTCTGGACTGAGTCGGGCGATGTTGGCAAGGTAGGGGAAATTGGCGTCCCCCACCGTGCCAAAGATTTCAGGAACGACGAAGCCGTAGCGAAGCAGCGCCAGGGAGAGTTCGAAGGGGTCGGCGTTTGCCCACTCGCCGACGGAAAAGCGAGCCTCGGGGTGATGGGAGCGAAAACGCTCGATGGCCTCTTCCGCCGCCTGGTAGTCTTCCTGGTCCTCCATATCCATTCCGGTGACCTGGCCGAGCAGGCGATACTGGTTGTGGATCTTGTCCAGCTGGTACATGCGCACCAGTTCGACGCTGGGGATTCCCAGATTCCGTTCCATGTCCTGCGCCGCCAGACGGGCTTCCTGGTTGAGCACCAGGTTGAAGTTCGCCTGTGCCATCTCCTGATACTCCTGGAACGTCCTGCACCGGGATATCTCCCGGATCTGGCGCACTCCGTTTTTGGATAGCAGTCGGTACAGTTCACACTCGTCTTGGAGCGGCGAGAAGAATCCCAGGATGTTGACGGCATCCCGTCTCCGTTTCATTGGCGTGAGCAGTGAGTAGACGGTCTGTCGTACGGCGACCATCGGGGGAAGTCTTCCTTCCCGTGTCAGCGCGTACATGGAGCAGGGACGGACGGGGATCCCGACGGCTGCTTCCGCTTTTCTGCAGACCCGCTCCATATCCGTTCCCAAAAGCGCGTCCACGCAGGTGATGCAGATCATCACCACCGTCGGGGTTGGGTGACAGCGCTGGCATACCTCCTGTACGGCGTCGGTCAGCGCGGACAGATGCCGCCCGGTGACGATGTCCGTATCATCCAGTGACAGGTAGAAGCAACGTTCATCGTATCCTACGCCTCCGGTGTTCCGTCCGCAGCAGACCGGAGAGACAAGGAGCATCACCGACCCGGGAATAGCCAGGCCGGCCCGTTTGACCCCGACTCCTTGGGCGCCGGGAGCGTTGAATGAAAGCGTGGCGGGGGAGCTGTAGATCAAATGGGTGGCGGAGCGCAGTTCGTTGGGGATGTCCGTCCTTCCTCTGGCGGCCAGCGCTTCGGCGGTGATACCGTACGGTTCAGGCATGGTCCTCCACCTCCTTGAGCAACGTCTTGGCAAGGTTCAGGAAGATCTGGCTTACCGGCAGGGTGGGATCCCCTTCGATGACCGTCTTCCCTTGGTCCTCGTAGCGGATGATGTCATCGCTGCGGGGAATGTCGGCGATGATGGGGATTCCCGTCTTTGTCGCGAACGCCTGGACTTTTTCCGTTTCCCCCGCCACGTTCCGGCGGTTGCACACGATGCCCCGTACGGTGGCGTATCCCCGGTCGGCGAAATTCTGGACGGCGGTAAAGATGTTGTTCGCCGCGTACAGCGCCATTTTCTCCCCCGAGGTGACGATCAACACATGGGAGGCATACCCTTCCCGGATCGGAGCGGCGAATCCCCCGCAGACCACATCCCCAAGGACGTCGTACAGCACCACATCCGGCTGGAAGGTTTCAAACAGGTTCAGATCCTCCAGCAGGTGGAACGTCGTGATGATCCCCCGTCCGGCACACCCCAGGCCTGGGGTCGGCCCGCCGGTTTCGATGCACAGCACGTGCCCGAACCCTTCTTTTGCGATGGCGTCGATGGAATCCGGTTCCGCGTCATGTTGACGGACATACTCCATCACCGGGATGACCTGCTGTCCTTCCAGCAGGTTGATCGTCGAGTCCGCCTTGGGGTCGCAGCCGATCTGGATGACTTTCTTGCCCAACAGCGCCAGGGCGGCGCTGAGATTGCTGGTGACGGTGGATTTGCCGATGCCGCCTTTGCCATAGATGGCGATTTTCACCATATCGTTTCCTCCAGATGGATCGGTTTGTTGATCAGATTGGGAATCTCTTTTGGGAAACACCTGCCGGAGAACGCCACGTGGGGGAGTCGGTACAACGGTACGTCCTTTGGACGGAGCGGAAGGTACAGAGGATCCGCGATGATGCCCCCAGCGAGGAGAAACTGCGCTTCCATTGTGGATTCATCAGGGATCCGGACATCATCCGGGGCCAGAAGCGCGTCGGTTGTTTCCAGCGGGCAGAGCACCCGCACCGGCTGCCCCGTCTGTTGCCAAATGGCTGATGCGAGTGAACCGGAGGCGACGCTTTCCCCGACGACGACAAGCGGCTGCTCTTGGGTGGTTGCCCGTCTCTGGACGCACGGATACAGCGTTGTCCTTTGTTCTGCCGCCTGGTGAAGCGCTATTCCCAGCGTTTCGGCGAATGTGGTTCCATAGGAAACCCCCACGACGTACGGAGTTCCGAATCTGCGTTTCAGTTCCTGTGCCACAGCGAGGCCACTGTACGAGATGACCAGGTTCACCCATGCGCTTCCCGCATGGGATATCTGTTCCAGCGTGCTTCCCATGGCCAGGGTGGAGATGACGGAGAAACCGTTGTCAGAGAGCCATTGGCCGATGGCCTGGATCGTCCCGTTCAAGGAAAAGTCCAGCGGGGTGGCTCCCAGAATGTTGACTGAGGGTGTCGGCGTACGGATGGCGTCGGCTTTGCAGAACCGGTCGATCAGGGCCACCCATGCACGGGAGGCTCCTTCCAGATAGGAGTGCATGCCGTTGGTGGAGACGGAAAACGATGGGATGCCGGTCCTCTGTTCCACTTCCCGGGCGATGGCGGGAAAATCGGTGCCGATCATCATCGCCACCGGCGAGCCGCACAGGGCGATGAAACGGGGTGAGTGCTCCCGTGCCGCCTCAGTGATGTCGGAGACCAGCTTCTCGTCGTTGCCCATGATGGCGTCCGTTTCCGTCAGCGCCGAGATGCAGACCATGCTCTCCGAGTCATACCACCGGGGTTCGTCAAAGGTGGTGTAGGTGGAGTTGCAGCCGGAGGCGTCGTGGATCACCGAAAGGCCTCCCAACTCGTACAATGCCGAACAGACACCCGAAGTGTCAGCGGCATAGATGGAAATGCGGTTTGCCGTATGGGTCATAGGCAACTCTCACATCCCAGCGCTTTCCTCTGGATGACCAGCCGGGTGTCCTTCTCCTCACGGAGCGCGTCGGTCATGGCATGGGCAAGACGAACGATGCCGTCAAACCCATACATTCCGCCACCGGAGACGATGTTGACGAAGTGTCGCGTCCCGCTGAAGTAGGCGGCTTTCTGGCCGATGGCCAGTAGCTGCCCTTGATGGGATCCTTTCGCTGCGAAGCGCATCGATGGCGCCACCGTCGCCGTGACAGAAAGATTGGGGTGATGTTCCTTCAGCCACTGGTAATCGTTTTTGTCTTCTTCCAGGAAGGTGTCGGTGTACAGGCCGGTGACGGAAAAGTCGTGGGAGAGGAGCATCCGCGCCAGTGAAAGGGGTCGGGGCGTGGCGGTGTAGTCGATGGCGATCGGCGTGTCGCCGATGATCTGTTTTGCCCGCGGAGCGCCTCTTCCGCCTTTTCTGCGTTTTGGGTGAAATCGGGAAGGGATATCCCCGCCAGTTCACAGAGCTTCCGGTACCCTTCGATGATCTCCATGGGATCATAACTCAACGGCAGGTGAAGATGTTTCTGTCCAAGCCGTCGCTCCAGTTCCTCTCCGGCGGGAATGGCCATCGGATGGGTGGTGAGGTTGACGGAGCTTTGGGCCATCTGGAGGAATTCCTCATAGTTCCTGCACCAGGTGATGTCACGGACGGTGTGGAACGCGCTGTGGAGCAGGGAGAGCAGTTCGCTGGATGGTGCGATGGACAGGTCGTTGCCGATGATGTTGACGGAACCGGGGTCCTTGGTCACCGGCCGGAGCGGGCAATACATCTGGCGGCGGGTCAACTGGTCCGGGGTGAGGCCGCTCTTACGCATCGTCGGGGTCATGAAGCATTCCAGGAAGTCCACCTCAGGAAAACGCTTTCCGAGTTCCTTGATGGCATGCTCCACGTCACATCCGGCGAACAGGTGGACGCAACTGACGAACACCAGCACGGCCCGGGGTAATGTTCCCATCCGTCGGAGGATCCGCTCCGTGCCGTCAACGATGTCCTGTTCCATCGTTCCGTCCACCAGGTCATCTTCGTCTACGGTGACCCAGGACATCCGATCCATGGCGTTCATCTCCGCCGCGGTGAGGATCACGCCTCTCAGACACCCTTGGGCGCAGACGAACACCTGGTGGGACTGGGGGACCAGCATGCCGGTGTTGACGATGTTCCAGGGACCCCGGACCGGAGCGTTGTACTCCAGGACCGACGGGAAGGGCGCGGGAAAGGCCGCATCCTTGATGGGGATGGTCATTGCTTTTACCGCCTCCATTCTGGTGATAACGTTCAGCATGCCTTCTCCTTCGTACAGCGGGCGAGTATCTGGTCGGCCAGGATCCGGTACTGGCCCGCCATGGGGCTCTGGGGGAATGCCTGAAGCACCGTCTTGCCCAGCGGTTCCGCTTCCCGGACCGTTTCGCTCCAATCCAGACGACCGACGATGGAGGTGTGGAAGTCGTCGGCCAGTTCCTGGACGTTTTCCTCTTCCTTCGGAACGTTGCGCCGGTTGAGGATCAGTCCGCCCAGAGTGGCGTACCCCCGTCCCTGGTATCCCTGCACCGCCATGGCGATGTTCGCCGCGGCATGGATGGACATGTGCTCCCCGGAGGTGATGATGTACACCATATCAGCGTATCCTGAGCGCATCGGCAGGGAAAATCCCCCGCAGACCACATCCCCCAGGACGTCGTAGATCACCACGTCCGGCTTGTAGACGTCATACGCCCCTTTCTCGGCAAGTTTCTCCAACGCGGCGATGATGCCGCGCCCGGCGCATCCCCGTCCGGGAAGCGGGCCGCCTGCTTCGACGCACAGCACGCCGTGGTATCCGGTGTGGACCATGTCGGAGAGGGAGAACGGCGTGCCCTTGCGCACCAGATCCAGCACGGTGGGGATGGTGGTTCCCCCGTGCAGGCTGCTTGTGGAGTCCGCCTTGGGGTCACAGCCGATCTGCATGACGACCAGACCCCGTTCGGAGAGCGCCACGGAGAGGTTGGAGACGGTGGTGGATTTTCCGATGCCCCCTTTGCCATACACTGCGAGTTTCAACATGCCTGCCCTCCTTCCTGGTGATAATCCCCTCGGGAAATGGACAGGTGGTATCCGATGGCCTCCATGCGTTTTTCCAGATCGGACTGCATCAGGTTGGTGCCGATGTCCACCGAGCGCATGTGGTCGTACAGCTGATAGTTTTTCCGCACATCGTGGGGCGTCAGGTTGGGCATGATCACATTGGCTCCGGCAAGCACTCCCATCTCCCGTCCTTCCGGGTGGATCGTCCCCAGCGCGGTGGTGGCAGGCAAGAGTACATCCGGGCAGGCGATCCTGCACAGGCTGAGCAGGTACAACGTCAGCTCCAGAGAGCCGGCCGGCTCTTTTGCGAACGGAGTGTCCTTGTGGGGGATGAACGGACCGATGCCGATCATATGAGGGATGGAACGCACGTGATGAATACCATGTCCTCTGCCAGACAATGGGGGCTCTGGTACGGAGAGCCGACCATGAAGCCGCATCCCGTCTGGTAGCCGATGGCCTTCAGATCCCTCAGGCATCGCATCCGGTTGTTCCAGGACTGCCAGGAGGGGTGGAGCTTCTGGTAGTGCGCTTGATCGGCCGTCTCATGGCGCAACAGGTACCGGTCCGCCCCGGCGTCGAACAGCGTTTGGTAGGCTTGTGTCGCCATCTCTCCGATGGAGAGCGTGACGGCGCAGTCGGGAAACCGTTTCTTGATGGACGAGACGATGTCCGCCATCCGGTCGGTGGTGAACCAGGGATCCTCGCCGCTCTGCAGCACAAACGGTTCGGAATCCCAGCTGGTAGCCATCCTGGCAACAGGATAGGATCTGTTCCTTGGTCATCCGGTAGCGGATGGCGTTGGCGTTGGAATGCCGGATGCCGCAGTACAGACAGTCGTTGCGGCAGTAGTTGGAGAATTCCACCACGCCACGGACGTAGATGGTGGTGCCGAAGCGCTGTTGGGAAAGACGCCGGGCGACCCCGGCAGCGTAGGCGCGGTCTTCATCGTCCCACTGGGAAAGCAGCGCTTCCCATTGGGTAAGATCCAGCGTGTGGGTCTTTTCCAGTTGGTCGATCAACGGTTTGTTCTTCATGCCTTCTGCTCCTTTTGTCGGACCATCTCGTCCAGCTTGGCCAGCGCTTGGACGGCGTCGGGATTTTCTTTCACGATGGCTGCGACGGTGTCATACCCCAGCGTGGGGACGTACGATGTCGCTTTGGCGTAGGATTGGTCCAAAAGCGCCTTGCAATGCGCCTGATCCGGCTGGAGCGTGCCGACGCATTTCTCCTGGAACAGCGTCACAGCCCGTTCCAGAAGCGACAGGCTCTCCAGGAGGCTGTCGGCGATCAAGGGAAGGAACGCGTTCAGTTCGAATTCCCCGTGGGCGGCGGCCAGCGTGATGGCCGTGTCGTTGGCGATGACACGGATCCCGCATTGGATCACCATCTCGGGGATCACCGGGTTGACCTTCCCCGGCATGATGCTGCTGCCTTTCTGCAGTTCGGGAAGATGAAGTTCTCCCAGTCCCCCTTTCGGCCCGGAGGCCATCAGCCGGATGTCCCCGGCGATCTTGATCAGGTTGACGGCAAGTGCCTTGAGGAGTCCGGAGACCTCGACGAACACGTCGTTGTTCTGGGTGAGGTCCATCGGATATTCCGCTTCAGCCAGACCGATGCCGGTGTTTTGGCGGAGGATCTCGATGACACGGAACCGATACGCCCGGCTGGCGGTATCATACCGCCCGACGGCCGTCCCGCCGATGTTGACCTGCCTGAGGCGTTCCTCCACCTTGTACAGGCGCCACCGGTCACGGGCGATGGCCTGGGCATAGGCGCCGAATTCCTCACCCAGCGTGATGGGGACGGCGTCCATCAGTTCGGTGCGTCCCAGCTTGGGGATCGCTTCCCATGCGTTTTCTTTGCGTTGCAACGCTTCCTGCAGCTTGGCGCAGGCGTCGCTGAGATTCCGAAGAAGCCGGATGGCGGCGATCCGCAGTGCCGTGGGGTAGACGTCGTTGGTGGACTGTCCCTTGTTCACGTCGTCGATCGGGTGGACGGGGAATCCAAGCAATCGCGACGCTTCGCCGGCGATCACCTCGTTGACGTTCATGTGGGTGGAGGTTCCCGCTCCGCCTTGCAGCGCCTCGGTGGGGAAGCAGTCATCCAGCTCCCCGGCGGTGATGCGGTCGCAGACGGTGATGATGGCCTGGTACACCTGGGGTTTGATTCCCAGTTCCCGGTAGGTCTGGGCTGCGGCCTTCTTCACGTCGGCGATGGCGTAGATCAGTCGGAGGTCGGTTCGTTTGTGGTGGAGGGGAAAGTTTCCTACAGCCCGTTGCGTCTCTTCACCGTACTGCGGCATGGGATGCCTCCAGTTCTGAGAGCAGGTCGGGGAACATGCTGATGGACCGCTTGAGGATTCCCTGCATGGCGGCGATGGTGATGCCGTAGTTGGTGAACGGAATCCCCTTGGTCCTCGGCGCACTTCATCCGGTAACGGACTTCCCGCTCGGTAAGCATGCAGCCCGCCGCACTGCAGCACCAATGCGTACGGGGTGAGGTCATCGGGGTATTCCATGCCGGAGACCGTCTTGATGGCGATGTCTTTTCCTGTGTAGTTTCTCAACCACCGGGGGATCTTCACCGACCCGATGTCGTCGCACTGCCGGTGATGGGTGCATCCTTCGGCGATCAACACGGTCTCACCGTCCTCAAGGCGGTCGATGGCGGCGACTCCTTGGACGGCGGTACGGAGGAAGCCTTTGGAGCGGGCCATCAGAATGGAGAACGAGGTCATCGGGATGTCCGGCGGGGTGTCAGCCGCCACTTTGGCGAACACCTGGCTGTCGGTGATCACCAGGGCCGGTTTCTTTCCCAGCTGGGAAAGGGTGGAGCGGAGTTCGTATTCCTTGACGACCACGGCGGTGGCGTCCGCTTCCAGGATGTCCCGGATGGTCTGCTGCTGGGGGAGGATCAGACGGCCTTTGGGAGCCGCCTTGTCGATGGGGACGACCAACACGACGAAATCGTCCGGGTGGATCAGATCTCCGACGATGCGAAGTTTCCCGTCGTCCGTGGGAACCAGAGTGGCGATCCGCTCCTTCAGCTCGGTGATGCCGATACCCTCCGTCGCGCTGGTCAGCACTTCATCCGGACCGATGGCGGGGGGTGTCTTTGTCAGATCACACTTGTTGCGGACGATGAGGTAGGGGATGTCCTTTTGGTGGAACAGGTCGACCAGCGTCTGTTCACAGGCTCCAAGTGGTTCGGAGATGTCGGTCACCAGCACGGCGATGTCTGTTTTGTTCAGCACCTGGCGTGTTTTCTGGATCCGGAGCGTTCCCAATTCCCCGCTGTCATCGAATCCCGGGGTGTCGATGATCATCACCGGACCCAGGGGAAGCAACTCCATTGATTTGTACACCGGGTCGGTCGTGGTTCCCTTGATCGGGGAGACCACGGCGAGCTGCTGTCCGGTCACCGCGTTGACGATGCTGGATTTTCCTGCGTTCCGTCGTCCGAAGAATCCGATGTGCACCCGGTTTGCCGCCGGTGTGTCCTGTAATCCCATATTCCGCATCCATCCTTTTCCCCCGAGGGGAAAGACCTCAATCTGCCGTATCCTGACGACCGATACGGCTTCTCACGATGGAATGCGGTGGAAAGTGTTCTCATGTCTTCCGTCTCAAAACGCGTTTTCGACGTCAGGATGATGTTGTATGTATGAAGCCTGGCCTCAGTGGCCAAGTTCGTTGGAATAGACGGTCTTGGCGTTCACCCCCTCGATACGGCCAATTTTTCCCGCAAGACTGTTGATGATGTCCTCTGGGGCGTCGATGGCGACGGTGATGATGTTGATCCCTTTTTCGCGGTACGGAAGCCCCAGGCGTCCGATGATGTAGGCCCGGTACTCATGGAGCAGTGCGTTGATGCGATCGGCGCAATCATTGGTTTTCGCGATGATGGCGATCAAGGCGACTCTGGTATCCATCTCGGTTCCTCCTTGTACATACCGTTCCATTATAAAGGTCCCTTGGGAAAAAGCAATCCTGAAATCGGTATGGCGAAGGAAATCATGCATGGGAAGCAATGTTCCGGACGGAGAAGACCAGATGTGGCATGGAGACGCCCCGGTAGAACTTGATGAAACGTCTTCGTACCAGCATTCCGTTGCGGATGGCGACATTCATCGACGGCAGGTTTGTGTCGCGGATGAGGGAGCACACCTCATTTGCCTGCAGCGTGCCAAACGCGTACCGTTTGCAAGCGGCGGCCGCTTCAATGGCGTATCCTTGGTGCCAGAACAAGCGGTTGAACAGGTACCCGATCTCAAGGACCCGGTCGGTGTCCGTCTCCTGCCAACTCAGGCCGCACTGGCCGATCATTTTGCCGCTTTCCTTCTGAACGACCGCCCACAGGCCAAATCCGTCACGGTGGTAGCGGTCCTGCTGTCTCTTCATCCAGCCCCGTGTCTCCTCATCACTCATCGGTCCCTCGTAGGCGTACATCGTCAGCGGGTCCTGGATGATCGCACAGAGAGCCGGGAGATCGGTTTCCGTCATTTCCCTGAGAATGAGCCGTTCCGTTTGCAGTTCCCACATCCTGTTCTCCTTGCAAACCATGCTCTTCGAATCAGGAAATCAATGCAAGACGGGGATGGCGTGGGATGGGTGGTGGAAAGAGAAAAACCAAACAAAAGAAGAGATGTTGCGATTTGTTGCATAGGGAAAGGGATTCGTCCTCCTTGCCATCAAATCTTCTGTTTCTGTCTGTACATCCTGTTGCAACACGGCAACAATTTGTTACTTTTATCAAAAATTGTTGCATTTCTCTCGTTTTCCAACTGACATTTCTTGCGCACCAGGATGTACTTACGCTATCATTTCCAATCAAACACGCTGGGAGGCGAAGAGTTATGAAGAGACTTGTATCACTTTGCTTGGTCATCCTTGTGCTCGTGTCCTTTGTTCCTCTGTTTGCGGGTGGCGCAACAGAACAGGCGAGCGCGAAAGTCGTCAAAATTGGTATTTTTGAACCGTCCACGGGCGATTCCGCATCCGGTGGCAAGAAAGAAATGCTTGGCATGCAGTACGCCAACAAAGAGACTCCGACGGTAGATGTGGCGGGGACCACCTATCAGGTTCAGCTGGTGGCTGCGGACAATGGATCCTCGACGGACAAGGCTCCTTCCGCCGCTTCTCAGCTGGTCAGTGAAGGCGTTGCCGTTGTGCTCGGTTCCTATGGTTCCGGCGTTTCCATCGCGGGAGGTCCGGTATTTGATGATGCGGGTCTGGCCGCCATCGGTGTCACCTGCACCAACCCGAACGTCACGGCGGGAAACGACTACTACTTCCGCATTTGTTTCCTTGATCCGTTCCAGGGCACCGTCCTGGCGCACTTCGCCATTGACAAGTTCAACGCGAAGACCGTGTACTGCCTTGGTGAGGCGGGAAACGAATACGACCAGGGGTTGATCGCCTTCTTCAAGCAGGCGTTCGAGGCTGCCGGTGGAAAAGTCATCACCGACTCGTTCCCGACCAACAACTCCGATTTCACCTCCTATCTGAATAAAGCGAAGAATGAAGGCGCTGATGTAATCTTCACGCCGGTTTCCATCGCCTATTCCACCCAGATCCTCCGCCAGGCGGCGTCTCTGGGCATCACCGCTCCGTTCCTCGGTTCCGACACGCTGGACGACAACATGGTCCTCAACGCCACGTCCGGCACGAACATCAAGCTGTACGTCTCCACCTTCTACCAGGAAGGCGGCAACGAGAAGTTTGACGCGGGCATCAAGAAGTACATCAATTCCGATTCCGCTGCCTTGACCGCCAACGGTGGCAACGACATCATCGCCGCCGTGACCGCCATGGGTTACGATGCCTACTATGTGGCCCTCGAGGCCATCAAGAAGGCTGGTTCCGTGGATCCGGCTGCCATCAAGAAAGCCATTTGGGGCGTCACGTATGAAGGCGTATCCGGAAAGATCGCGTTCGACCAGGTCAACGGCGACGCCATCCGGAACACGGCGTACATCAAGCGTTCCAACAACAATGGCGCATGGGAATTCGAGACGATGCAGACCATCTAGGTTTCTCTGTTGGAGTAACGGACTCCTGACGGAAGTCTGTCAGGAGTCCCTCTGTGTTTCTGGGAGAAACGAATACGCTTCGATTGAGGGAAGCGTATTCATTTGTAACGGAAAACCATCTGTCGGGGGGAATGCATGGATTTTTTCATTTCCATTCTGATTTCAGGTGTGGCGGTAGGAGGGCAGTACGCTCTGATCGCCATAGGGTATACGATGGTATACGGGATTCTGAGGTTGATCAACTTCGCCCATGGGGACGTTTTCATGGCCGCGGGGTTGATGGGCATCTACTTTTCCGCTTCCTTGCCGCTGTATCTCGCGTTGCCTTTGGTGGTCATCCTGACCATCGTCCTTGGCTTCGTCATCGAGCGGGTCGCCTATGAGCCGCTTCTCTCATCCCCCCGTATGTCGGTGATGATCTCCGCCATCGGTGTCAGTTACCTGATCCAGAACACGGCGACGTACCTGACCGGTGGGCAGCCGATGTCCTATCCGTCACTTCCTGTGCTCTCCAGCACGGTGACCATCGCCGGAACGCCGACCAAGTGGGTGGTGATCCTCACCCCGTTTTTGGTACTGGCGCTGGTCTTCGCGCTGACGCTGTTGATCAACCGGACCAAGGTCGGCATGGCGATGCGCGCCGTGGCGAAGGACTTCGAAACCAGCCAATTGATGGGCATCAAGATCAATTCGATCATCTCCCTGACCTTTGTGATCGGCTCGGCGCTTGCCGCCGTCGGTTCCATCCTGTACTTCACCAACTATCCGGCCATCGTCCCCACCTCCGGCGCCATGCCGGGGCTGAAGGCGTTCGTCGCCGCGGTGTTTGGGGGGATCGGCAGCATTCCCGGAGCGGTCATCGGGTCGTTCATCATCGGAATCTGCGAGAACCTGATCAAGAGCACCCACTTCACCATCTTCTCTGATGCGTTCACCTTCGCCCTGTTGATCGTCATTCTGGTGTTCAAACCCACCGGGCTGTTTGGTGAGAAAGCGACGGAAAAGGTATGAGGAGCACACCCATGGAACCTACCACAAACCATTCCCACAAATCGTTGAAGTATTTTCTGATCTGCCTGCTGTTCCTCGGGTTTCTGGTTCTTATCGAGAACCTGCAGAATTTCATTCCGCGCAGTTCCATCCCCAAGGTGCTGCTTCCCACCAGTCAGTTGTTCACCGTATTGAAAAAAGGTGCCGTGTATTCGTTGCTGGCCGTCAGCCTGAATCTTCTCAACGGCTTTACCGGATTGTTCAGTCTGGGGCAGGCGGGATTCATGCTCCTTGGCGCCTATACCTATGCGATCTTCACCGTACCCGCGGCGAAGAAAGACGCGGTGTACTACCTGTTCGGAGGTTCGGCGATCAAATTCTCGTTCCAGGACCTGTTTGGAATGATCTTCGGTACCACCGGAGCGGGGGGTGTGGTCAGTTTGATCCTCGGCGTCCTTTTGGCGTTGATCCTGGCCGGATTCGTCGCGGCCTTCTTCGCCTGGTTGATCGGCGCGGTAGTGCTCCGGTTCACCAGTGATTATCTGGCCATCGCCACGCTGGGGTTCGCCGAGATCATCCGCGCCATCTTCCAGTGGCAGACGCTGGGGCCGGTAACCAACGGCGCCAACATGATCAAGAGTTTCCCGACGTTCTCCAGCTTCAACATCACCAATGCCAGTGGGAAGGTGATCCTCCGGCTGTCCACGGTGATCCCGTTCATCGTCTCGATCGCCTGCATCGTGTTCATCGTTCTGTTGATCAACTCTTCCTATGGACGGGCGTTCAAGGCGATCCGGGAAGATGAGATCGCCGCCGAGGCGATGGGCATCAACCTGGCCAAGCACAAGCGTCTTTCCTTCTGCATCTCCTCGTTCTTCGCCGGTGTCGGTGGCGCGTTGTTCGCCATGTACGCGGCAAACGCCCAGGCGAAGGTGTTCACTTCCACGATGACTTACGAGATCCTGTTGATCGTGGTGATCGGCGGTATCGGTTCCGTCTCCGGTTCGGTGCTCGCCACGTTCCTGTATGTGGCGTCTTCCGAATGGTGGCTGCGGTTCCTGGACGAGAAGGTGACGTTCGCCACAGCAGCGTCCACCGGACGGATTTCGTTCATCATCGGGTTCGCTTTGGTGGTGGTCGCCGGAGCGTGGCTGTTGGTCCGCAGGGAAAACCGGAAGCCGGAGACCAAGCTGTACAAGAAAGCGTTGCTGTTGTTGGTGGCCCTCCTTTTGATCGGATGGATTTCGATCTTCACCGCGTCCGGACAGACTACGTTGCCACTGCTGCGAAACGGCTTCCGTATGGTGGTGTTCTCCGTCGTCATCATGATCGTCGTGCTGTTCTTCCGCAACGGCATGTTCGGGGACAAGGAGCTTCCCGCGATGATCGCGCAGTTGAAAAAGAAGCGGATCGCCAAAACGCATGAGGAGTCCGAAGCATGAGCGACAACGTACTTCAATTGGATCATATCACCATGCAGTTCGGAGGTGTGGTCGCCGTCAATGACCTGAACCTGGAGGTGAACCAGGGGGAGATCGTCGCCTTGATCGGCCCCAACGGGGCTGGCAAGACCACGGCGTTCAACTGTATCACCGGAGTGTATGAGCCGACCAACGGCAGGGTGGTGTTCATGGGAGAGCCCATCGTGGAGAACCATCCGCAGGGGAAGATGAAGAAGCTGTACGCCGGTGACGACAAGACGGAGTTCGCCAACGTCATCAGCCCGACGCCGGACAGGATCACCCAGAAGGGGATCGCCCGGACGTTCCAGAACATCCGGCTGTTCAGCGCCCTGTCCGTCTTCGACAACGTGTTGATCGCCAAGCATATGCGCGCCAAGCAGAATTTCCTCTCGGCGACGCTTCGCCTGAATCGTGCGGAAGAGGCGAGGATGCGCTCCGAGACTAAAACGCTCCTGGAGCAGCAGGGACTGTACCAGCTGAAGGATGAGGTGGCCGGATCCCTGCCGTATGGCATCCAGCGGCGTCTTGAGATCGCCCGGGCGTTGGCCACCGAGCCGAAGTTGCTGCTCCTTGACGAGCCGGCGGCGGGGATGAACCCCCAGGAGACCAACGAACTGGCCCAGTTCGTCAAGCAGATCCGGGACGAGTACCATCTGGCGATCTTCATGATCGAGCATCACATGGACATCGTCATGCAGATTTCCGACCGCATCTACGTGCTGGACTTCGGAAAACTCATCGCGACAGGAACCCCTGAGGAAGTGTCAAGCAACCAGCGGGTGATCGATGCATATCTGGGAGTGAGCGACAATGCTGAGGATTGATGATCTCTGTGTCAGTTATGGTGGCATCGAAGCGGTCAAGGGGATTTCCTTTCAGGTGGAGGAAGGACAGATCGTCACGTTGATCGGCGCCAACGGCGCCGGCAAGTCCACCACGCTCCGGGCAATCTCCGGCTTGGTGAACATCAAGAGCGGTCGGATCCACTTCCAGGCGGAAGACGTGACGGGACTGCATCCCTACAAGATCGTCTCCAAGGGCATCACGATGGTTCCTGAGGGCCGGAGGGTGTTTCCCGACCTTACCGTACTGGAAAACCTGAAGGTTGGCGCTTATCTCCGCAGCGATGACCTGCAGGATGACATCAACTGGGTGTACAGCCTTTTCCCCCGTCTGAAGGAACGTTCCTGGCAGGCGGCCGGTACGCTCTCCGGAGGCGAGCAGCAGATGCTTGCCGTAGGCCGTGCCCTGATGTCCCGTCCCAAGTTGATCATGATGGACGAGCCGTCCCTGGGCCTCGCCCCGTTGGTCGTCAAGGAGATCTTCGACATCATCAAGGAGATCAACAAGCTGGGAGTGACGGTTCTTCTGATCGAGCAGAACGCCAACATGGCCCTGAGAATCGCCGATGTCGGCTACGTGATGGAGACGGGGCGCATCACCCTCAGTGGTCCCGGAAAGGAACTGTTGAAGAACGAGGCGATCAAGAAAGCGTATCTGGGAAAGTGATCATACCTGTCCATACGATGCAGGGGCTGTTGGGAACGTTCGGGGAACGGATTTCTTGACAGCTCTTTTCTTTTTGGCCTGCTGTCACGGGATACCTCGTGAGCAACTTTGGAAATGTCTTCTTGCTGGATGCCTGGATCCTGTTTGTCCATTGCCGTGAGGTTGGTTTGCGGGATCCGCATTTCGATTGATGTTTCTTGTTTCCTGCTTCTTCCTGATGGTCTCTTTACCAAATAAGCGGAAAAACATACCAGATAGGTGTTTTCCGAATGGCTTCGTTTGTAGGGGGACTATACTCATCACGGTAACTCGTTCGTACCCATTCCCCCTCCGTATTCAGAGCTTTTTCTTTCCCAAAGGAGCCTTTGATGAAACGTGTATTGCTTCTCTTGATCCTCATGATGTCCATGGGGTTGGGCGTGCTGTGGGCGGCGTCCTCTGTGGCATGGATCTGGCGCCCAAGTGAGGACGGAGTTCAGTTTTTCCGGTATCAAGTGGATGGCGAAGATGACAACAAGTGGACGGTGGTCAGCTCAACCGTCCGAACGTACGTATTTCCCAATCCGAAAGAAGGTGCAAACCACAAGCTGTATGTACAACAATCATACGATGGAAAAGCCTGGGGACCATCGGGAATCGCGTCCCAGATAGAAGGGACGGGTGGAAAAGCCATGGTTCCCGCTTCATCAATCCAATGGGGCGCCCGTTTGACAACCGGTGCTCTCTTCACCGTCCGTGAGCAGGAAGGCGACACGTTTGGAGCGTATGGGAAGATCGTCCCCGAGGCAACGCTGGGCATTGATGTTAAGAATCTGTTGATGATCACGCCCCGCATCGATTTCGGCCTGGTCGCCCATGTGGCGTATCAGATGTATCTCTTTGACAGCGAAGGGTATGACGGGACGTTCAACATCCTCGGTTTTGGAGTGTTGCCCCGGGTACGGATGGATTGGGGGAAAGCGTCTCTCTACGTGTTGGGCGGAATCGAGACGACGGCGATGCGGGAACACGCACAAAATATCATGGTGTACCGCGGTTTTGATGTCCCGTTTACCGGAGTGGTGTGGATTGCCGGTGTGGGTGGAACGTTTTTGATTGGGGATCATGTCGATCTTGGCCTTGAAGCGTTGTGGCAGCACCAAAGTACGGGATACAGGGATTCGGTGGGAGTGCGGTTGCTCTGTGAAACCCGCATTGAAGGCACAAGATGAAAGAATGGCTGAAACGAAGCGTTATTCTGGTTCTCATTGTTGCTTGCGCAGCCTTTGTGATGAGTTGCATGGAAGGGATCGAATTCCCATTGAGCGGCATCTCGGTAACGACACAGCCGACCAAGACAGCCTACGCGCAAGGCGAGACATTGTCCTTGGAAGGCCTTGTCGTCACTGCGTCCTATGCAAACGGGCGCTCTGAAGCCATCTCCTGGGGAGACGAAGGTCTATCATCGAGCATTGCCCATGGCTCGACATTGAACACCCAGGGCACGACCAGCACGACCCTTTCCTACGGTGGGAAGACTACCACGCAGAGCGTTACCGTGGGTGCTGCTGTTGTATCATCCATAGCTGTCACGACGCCGCCGACCAAGACGACCTACGCCCAAGGGGAGTCCTTGGATCTGAGCGGGCTGGTGATTACGGCCACGTATACGGATAACTCAACATCGAATGTGAACTGGGGAGCTGTAGATCTGACATCAAGTACTGCACAAGGCTCGGTGTTGAGCAATCAGGGAACAACAAATATTACCCTGACTTACGGAGGTAAGACCTCCACGCAAGACGTTACCGTGGGTGCGCCAATAGTCTCCTTAATCTCAGTGACAACTCCTCCCTCCAAGACATCCTACGCCAAGGGCGAGACCCTGGATCTGAGCGGACTGGTGATTACGGCCACGAATACGGATAACTCGACTTCAAACGTGAACTGGGGTGATTCCGGTTTGACATCGAGTACTGCCCAAGGTTCAACACTGGACACCCAGGGATTGACGAGTATTACCCTGACTTATGGCGGGAAGACCACCACGCAAGACGTTGCCGTGGGTGCCGCCGCTGTATCATCCATTGCTGTCACGACGCAACCGACCAAGACGACGTACACACAGGGAGAAACGCTCAACCTGACCGGATTGATGATTACGGCCACGTATACGGATAACTCGACATCGAATGTGAACTGGGGAGATTCCGGTCTGACGGCGAGCCCTGGGAGTGGGTCGACATTGTCTCCGTATGGTACGCAGAGCGTGACCCTTTCCTTTGGAGGAAAGGACGTTTCCTTCAACATCACTGTCCAGCCTGCCGTCTCAAGCATTGTTGTGACGACACAGCCGACCAAGACGGCATACTTGGCCAGGGAGTCCCTTGATCTTACTGGTTTGGAACTACAGGCTACCTATACGGATAGTTCGACATCGATTGTGAACTGGGATGATTCCGGCCTGATGGCTACTCCTGCTGTATTGACAACCGGAGGCACTACGACGGTGACGGTGTCCTATGGAGGGCAGAATACCACCGTTTCTGTCACCGTACAAGCTGGAACGGAGGCGTATCCGTATATCGCTACGACTGCCGCCCAGTTGGAGCGGATCGCAAACCACATCACGAACAATTACACCTATACGGGGACCCTCCAAATGGATGCCATTATCGAGGTGGGGGCGAATATCGATTTGGACGGTTTGGCGGAGACGGGGACAAACTGGATTCCCGTAGGAAACTCCGGAAATCCCTTTACCGGACAGTTTGACGGGAGGGAACATACGATCTCCAACATGGAAATATCCGTCACCCAAAATGGCGCTGGGTTGTTTGGCTATGTATCGAACGCCACCATCAAGAATGTCCTTTTGTCCGATGTCAATGTGACGGGTCCCTTTTATGTTGGTGGTCTGGTGGGGTATGCAGATGGCTCGACGGGAGGAGCCGCTACCATCGAGCTCTGTATGGTGACGGGAACGATATCGGCAAGCGGGTATTATGTGGGAGGCCTTGTCGGATATGCAAAGAATTATCATATCGCATCATCTGCTTCTGCGGGGAACGTGTCTTCAAGTTCCACAACTTATTCGAAAGCTGGTGGGCTGGTGGGTGAGAGTGAATCCAGCACCATCCAGGCTTGTTTTGCGACAGGGAATGTGACGGGAGCAAGTTATAATATCGGAGGCTTGGTGGGGACGGCCAGTGGATCAACGCAGATCACATCCTGCTACGCGACCGGCGATGTCACAGGAACCGGGAGTTATTATATCAATTTTGGTGGGTTGGTAGGGGACGCAAGTGGATCGACCGTCATTGATTCCTGTTACGCGACAGGAAATGTCAGCGGGCAAAACAATGTCAGTGGTATGTTGGGAAAAGTGACCGGTGGCGAAGTCACGGTCAAGAACTCATTCGCCGCAATGGGAACGCTCTCTTCGGGTGGAAGTGGAAATATAAATCGAATTTTTGCGCAGCTGCAGGGGTATACGACGCCCCTCTCCATCACTCTTACCAATAATTACGCCAATTCGGCAATGACGGTAGGGGGATCGCCCCGGAGTTCTTCTGATGCTTCCAGTAAAGATGGCGCCGACAAGACGCTGGCGGAACTCAAATCTGTAAGTTTCTTCACGACAGCCGCCAATTGGACGGGGAGCGCCACATGGAACCTTACCGGAACCTCTCAGGTATGGGGGCTCTCTGAAGGTGGTTTCCCGTATCTGCGTTGGGCAGGCCAATGATCATCAGGGGGACTCTGGTGGGATGGATAGGTGCTTTGTACCTTTCCTGTCCATCCCATGCCATTCCGTTTCTTTGTTCTTTCTCTCCATGACCGAGCCATTGACAAAAAAGGGACTGATTGGTATGTTTAACTAAGTTAAATATAGAGAATGGGAGCCGTATGCCTTCAACGAACGACACCACAGCGGAACGCAAACTCCTTGATGCGGCCAAGCAGATCGTCTTGGAGGAGGGGTATGAAGCCGTCACCGTACGGAAGGTGGCGGAGCGGGCAGGGTATACCTTTCCGTTGTTGTACCACTACTACCGCGATCTTGATGATCTTCTGTGGGCGCTTCGGCTGGATATGATCGACGACATGGTTGCCCGATTGGCTGGCGGGAGGAAAGAGAACCGACCGTCCATGGATGGACTGCAGAAAGCGTTTCTTGATTACATGGAATATTTCTTCCAGTTTCCCAACGTGTATCGTTTCTTCTATTTCCATGATTTCCGTCGCCCTGAGGATGAAACGGGATACCAGGCCATGGAACAGAGGTTGCTGGCGCTCCGTTCGGGATATCTGGAGATGCTGGAAAAAAAGTATCCGGGGCAGGAGGAGCTCATGGTGCGGTCCATCATCTATGCCATCCATGGGATGCTTACGCTTGCCCTTTCCGCCAATGGGAACTTCAACCAACAGGCGGCGGTCAAGGAACTTTCCGGATTGATGGCATTTTTCTTTGAAGGGAACACAGAACCGTAGTCCGTTGGACAACGCAATCTTTTGGTAAAAGGATGTCTTTCATGCAACACCCCATTTCGTCTTCCGTCAAACGGGAATCCCCGTTATTCCTCACCCATACCGCCATGGTGGCTGCCGTCATCATGCTGGCTTTGATCCCCGTCCAGATCGCCGTCTTCACGGCGTTCCCGCCGCCGGATTCGGCGGAAGGATTTCTCACGCTGTTCCAGGACAATTGGCTTCTGGGCTTCCTCAGCATGGATTTCCTGTATCTCATCAACACGGTGATCCTTGTGATCCTGTACCTGTCCCTCTCCTTCCGGCTTGTTTCGGAAGCGCCCCAGAAAAGTGCTCTGGCGTTCGTCATCGGGCTGGTCGGGATCGCCTGTTATTTTCCTTCCAATCCCGTTTTCGAAATGTTTGCGTTGAGCAAGGAATTTGCGTTGGCGCAGCCATCAGAACGCCCCCAATTGCTGGTGGTTGGAAACGCGTTGATGGCGGGATACACCGGTACGGCGTTCATCGTCTATTACATCCTCAACGGCATTTCCCTGGTGCTGTATGCCTGGGCCATGCTGGAAAGCACCGTTTTTACGAAAACCATCGGTGTCTATGGCCTGGTCTCCGGAATCCTGATGCTGGTTCCTTCGACCTTTGGCATGGTCGGTATGGTCTTTTCCCTTCTTTCGTTGATCCCCTGGGTGGTGTTTTTGGTGTTGTTGGTCAAGGAGTACAGTAAGATACCTCCGTTGTCGTGAACGGGCTTTCTCTCTATTGGCAACTTTGGACGGTTTCTATCCCTCACTTTTGCTTGATTTCATTCCTGGATTTGGCGGATTCGTGGTGGAAATGGAAACGTGAAGCGGTCCGCATCACATGTCGTGCAGGACGGTTGGTTTCGCCTGCAATCAGTCCATGCCCTCATTCCCCAACAACCATGAGATGAGATTGAGCGCTTTGGTCCCTTCCTCCTCTTGATGTTCCATGGGCGATGAACGTGAAGGGTACTGCCCTGCAAAGGTGGTGGTTCTGGCATCCCCTGCTTGGATATGGTAGGATGTGTGTGGTTGCAACACGCAAACCATACGGGAATTTGAGAATGAAACGAATCGTATTTGCCGTACTTGGATGCATAACCTTCGCGTTTCGGTTCCATCGGTATGTTCGTGCCGGTGCTGCCCACCACGCCGTTCTACATCGCAACCGCCTTCTTCTGGCTGAACAGTTCGGAGAAGCTGCACCAGTACTTGATGCATAATCGGTTTTACCGGAAATTCATCCAGGAGATGATCGTGGAGAAGAAGATGTCGGCACGCAACCAGATCAAGGTGCTGTGCGGGGTGTTCATTCTCCTGTCCATTCCATTCATCCTGATCGACAATCTTCCCGTGCGGATCACGTTGGTCGCCGTATTCCTTGGCCATTTGATTCTTCTTCCCCGGTATTTCAGAAAGAAGGGGAACGAGGGGAGTGGTGAAGAAAGAGACGACGAGCCTGCGTGAGCACGTCATGGCGGACAAGACATGATGATCGTCCTCCTCCGTCCATCAGGGAAATGGTGTACACTGTGCATCATCATGCTGAATACCCCGACGTTGACATCAGATCGTTTGATCATCCGGAAATTCACCGAGGATGACAGGGAGCCTTTCCTGGACATCTTCGGGGACAGGGACGTGAACACCCATCTTCCCTGGTTCCCCTTGCAGTCGTTGGAAGACGCCGCCACGTTCTATCAAAACCGCTATGAAAGGGTATACCTGCAGCCACGGGGATATGCGTACGCCATCTGTTTGAAGAAGGACGACATCCCCATCGGGTATGTGAATGTCACGATGGATGACAGCCATGATTTGGGATACGGGTTGAAGAAGGTGTACTGGGGGCAAGGGATTGTGTCCGAGGCTTGCAGGATGGTCGTTAACCAGGTGAAACGTGACGGCTTGCCGTATGTTACCGCCACCCGTGACGTCCACAATCCTCGCGGCGCCGCGGTGATGAAGAAGATCGGCATGCGGTACCAATACTCCTACGTGGAGCATTGGCAGCCGAAAGGCATATGGGTTGTCTTCCGGATGTATCAGCTGCATTTCGATGGGCATGATGAGAGCGTGTACACGGCGTACTGGGATGCACATCCCATCCATTTCGTGGAAGCAGGCATCTGAATTCCATAGAGCAGATGAAAAGGTATCCGGGATTCCTGTCTTGATTTGGTTCAAGGATTTAGGAATCCTCTCCACGGGACGTCACCGAGGGCGGGCCTGTGGTTCGTTCTTTCGGGAAATACGATTTTTCATTTAAAATCCGAATCTGCACCGAGGTGATAAACGTCATCTGATAGATTGATTGAAAACGACCATTGGCAGCTGATATACTTTGCTACGTACGAAGGAATGATTTGTTACGAGATGTGGTAGTCCAAGAACAAGTCATTCCCGAGTACCATTGGACTACCACCCATGAAAAGAGACATCAAGACCAAGTCAAGAAGAAGGACTCCCTGGACAGAGGACAAGAATCCGACACCTCTCCAATCTTTCATAGACCGCTGTACGGAGAGGGATTACGCGCACAGGCACCCGACTTTTGAGGAGATGGACGAATCCGAGTTCATCAATTCGTACGAGCTGAAGACCTGCAGGATGTGCGGGTCCGACAAGATCGTCAAAGACGGGAAATCGAGCGGCGGTATCGCCAGGTTCAAATGCAACGCATGCGGGAGACGCTTCACCGCCATCACGAACACCATATTCGACAGCCACAAGATACCGATTTCCGAATGGATCGGGTTCCTGCTGGACATATTCGGGTACGGCAGTTTCGGCCTAACTTCAAAGGTCAACAGGAATTCCAACAATACGACGATGTATTGGATGGACAAGACATTCCTGTTGCTTGAGGGGATCCAGGACGAGGTTGTCCTCAAGGACCGCATATGGATTGACGAGACGTTCTGCAAGGTCAGGTCAGACGATATCGAGCACCATGATGACGGCACAGAGTATAGGGGGCTTTCCAGGAACCAGCTTTGCATAGGCGTCGCCCGTGACAGCCACGGACAGTCGATGTTTGTCTTCGAGGGGACAGGCAAGACGTCAGGAAAGAAAACCCTGGACGCCTTTTCAAGTCATATCGCCCCAGGTTCCACATTGGTGCACGACAAGGAAAAGTCCCACCGGAAACTGGTGGAGAAACTGAATTTGAAGAGTGAGGTATATGACTCGAGGGAAATCAAGAAGCTGCCTGACGACGACAATCCACTTGACCCGATAAACGACCTTTGCAGGCTTCTCCAACTGTTCCTGCGCGCGCATTCCGGTTTCATGAGGTTTGAACTGCAGGGCTATCTCAATATGTTCTCGGTGATCATGAACAAGCCGGAAAACAAATACGAAAAGGTTGAAAAGTTGCTGTCCAGAGCAATGGACTTCCCTGTTTTGCTCCGTTATCGGAGATAAACTGCATTCCAAGCCTCCAAATGCACTTCTCCATCACCTCGGTGCAGATTCGGATTTATTACATTTCAATTTACAACTTTCCCAATCGGTTAGACTATACAGCAACCTAGAATTTGTTGTTTCTTGTCCCCTTAACCAGGCTTTCCAATAGTCATGCATGTCAGGGGCCCACTCATCGCTACATTTTCCTCATCATGCCAGAGAAATCACCATGGATTTCCTGGATTTCGGTGCATTCCAGCCCGTCCTTCTCTTGTGAATATAGTCTAATAATCGTATAATTAGGACTATACACAGGAGGGCAGCATGCCGATTCCAAAAGAGGTCCTTGCCGTCGACCGGCCGAAGAATTCCATCGTCATCGCATACGGGAAGAACCGCGACCGGTATGCCGTCAGGGCAAGGGTCGGATGCAGGAGCGACGGGCAGAGGAGGCTCCCGGTCAACGGGCCCACCATCGGACACATCGTCGACCTCAGGTACGTCCCCCTGGAGGAGGATGCATGCCCTCCCGTCTCGGAATCGGCGGTGGACCTCAAGGATTGGGCCAACGTCATGCTTGCGCAGAAGCTCTTCGGCTCCATGGTCGACGAGCTTCGCGAGGTCTACAGCAGCGACGACGCACTCAAGATCTGGTGCATCGCCACTCTCAGGGTCTGCTTCAGTGGGATAAAGGACTGCGAGCTGAAGGATGCCTACGAGGAGAGCTTCCTGTCCGAGCTGTATCCCGGTGTCGCCCTCTCGAGGAACACGGTATCGGCGTTCCTCAACGACCTGGGCCGGACCTGTTCCAAGATCACGCTGTTCATGCGCGGCAGGACCGCCCGTGTGGGGTTGGACCACCACCTGCTGATCGACGGGACGCTGAAATCGGACGAGTCGAGGGTCAACTCGCTCTCGGACTTCTCCAGGAAGGCCCGGACGAAGGGCACGAGGGACATCTCGGTGCTGTACGCCTTCGACCTCGAGGCCGAAGAGCCGGTATGCTCCAAATGCTTCCCCGGCAACATGCTCGACGTCACCGCCTACAGCGAATTCATCTGTGAACACCATATAACGAAAGGGATCGTGGTCGCCGACAAGGGATTCCCCCAGTCGGCCGCGAAGAAGCACTTCCAGGAGAATCCCGACCTCCACTACCTCAATCCGCTGAAGAGGGACTCCAGGATAGCCTCGGATCTGCACATGCTTGAGTTCACCGCCCTCTTGGGCGGGTACGAGGGGATAACCTACAGGAAGGAGAAGGCCGCCGACGGCAGGTTCCTCTATTCGTTCCGCGATGCATACAGGGCTGCAAAGGAAGAATCCGACTGGCTCAAGAGGAGCAGGAAGAAGAACGACTACAGCCTTGCCGACCTGCAGAAGGCAAGATCGGTGTTCGGCACCGTGGTCCTGGAATGCGACCTGGACACCGACGCACAGGCCATCTACAAGGCCTACTCCAAGCGGTGGGAGATCGAGCTGGTCATGCGCTTCTACAAGTCCGCCCTCGAATTCGACGAGACGCGCGTGCACGACGACTACAGCGTGATCGGAAGCGAGTTCTGCGACTTCCTCTCCTCGGTGCTCACCTTCCGGATGATCCGTGCATTCGACGAGGCAAAGCTGCTTGAACAGATGCCTTACAAGAAAGTGATGAAAATATTGGCAAGGGCGAAAATGTTCAACGACCCGGGCTGTGGATGGCGTCTGATCAGGATCAACCCCTCATACGAGGAGATTCTCAAACGGCTGGACATCCATCCCACACAGAAGCTGCAACCCAAGAAGAAGCGGGGCAGACCTGCCAAAATCAAGCACGTATAGTCTCACTCATTGGGAAAGTTGTATTCAATTTACGTCAGATAATGTGATCAATACAAACAGCAGCCTCACTGTTAATTTCAAAGAACTATGCAATAGTATTGGAGATTCCGTAAGTCAGACTTCAACAGATACGGAATATACGATTACGCTTTCTTCTCCATCTGACGGATCAGGTACTTATCATTTTGTAAAAACCTCCTCTTCCACCCTTAATTATTCTATCTCAACGTCGGGCATCACAGTCGGCCCTGTGGAGCTTTACAAACAGTAACATACTTCATTCTGCCGTCCTGTAATATGAGTAGTCATTGGAATTTTCTCAGAAGAAAGGAAGGACTGTATGGTTGAGAAACGTGTCGGGCTGAAGGAAACAGGCGGAATATGGTACCGGATGGCAAACGGCAGGAAAGTGAAGGGTTCCCCCTAGTCCGGTTCCCTGGTCGCCCCCCTTCTATGACAACATCATGAAAGGCAATGTGTTCTCCAAGAAATTCGGCTCCTCCTATGAAAAACATGCCGCTATCCTGGGGGAAGAGTTGTCCGGCATACATGGGATGAAGGTTCTCGACATCGCGTCCGGTACCGGGATGGTGATTGACTGTCTGGCCGCCGACAATGAGATAACCTGCACGGACATCAGCCCGCATCTCCTCCAGGTGGCCCGCAGGAGGTTCGCCAGGCGGAAGCTCCTGAACTATGAACTGATTGTCGCCGATGCAAAAAACCTGCCGTTTGGGGACAACCAGTTTGATGTGGTTACCTGCATCCTTGCCTTCAATTTCTTTGGCGACCCCGGCAAGGTGGTTGCCGAGATACGGAGGAACCTCAAACCCACGGGGGAGTTCGTCTGTGTGGTTCCAGAGTCCAGCCGGTTGAAGGAAGGGAGCCGCATCACCGGGACATTGTTCATGGAAGAAGAATTGAGAAGCCTTTTCACCAACGCGGGAATGACGTTTTCCCCTTTGCCTGAAGAAAACGGGTCGCTTCTCTACTTCACTTCACGGAAAATCTGACCCCCTGTTTTGGCCTGTAACGGTTAACTACCTTCTTGGTTTAGTTGGCTATTCGCTTTTTCTTATATTTTGTCTTTAAAACAGGGTAGGCAAGCTTCTCAGCCCTTGTTATTGCATCGTTGATTGCCTTCGTAATTTTGTTGTCGGCCTCATCTTGCCCAAAGAAAAGGAGTTCTTTTTCTGTCAATTCCTTTCGTTCTTCCTCATCCAATTGCCCGCGGGGATTCTTTTGTTTGTCTAGTATGTACTTGATTGAGAA